>JAEXJH010000052.1 GCA_023445955.1 Pseudomonadota bacterium | reverse complement strand
GGCTTCGACTATGTCCTGAAGGTGCTGGGCGGCAACGCGATCCTGGCCTTCATCCTGTGCCAGCTGCTGGGGATCTTCAGCGACCTGCGGATCATCCCTGGAGCCCATCCGACACCGCAGGGCTTTGGCAACGCCATGGCGCTGACGGCGCTGCCGGACCCTTATCTGGCTTCCCTTGCCTGCGCGGTTCTGGTTCTTGCCTTCATCACCGCGATCCTGATCCCGCTGCATAAGCGCGGCATCCACTTGAGGCTCTGATTTGGACGACGACTGGACCCATCACGGCAAGGTCCGCGCCCGCGAGGCCGGGGGCGAGCTGACCATCGTGGTCGACGGCCTGACCACCCAGGGCAAGTACTACAAGCCGCTGATCTACGAGTTCTTCCGCAAGTCCTGGCGCGGTTCGCGGCCGGCCTGGGGCGAGTTCAGCGTCGAGATCGGCATGGAATATCTGGGCGAGCCGCCGTGGATGGATCTCGACAACCTGGCCAAGGCCCTGCTGGACGCGATCAAGGGCTATGCCTTCCACGACGACGCCCAGGTCGCCCGGCTGCTGGTCGAGCGACGGCCGGGCGAGCGCGAGCGGATCGTCATCCAGGTCCGCAAGCTGAACTCAAGCCTTATGCGGCGCACGCTCGAAGATTGAGGCGGCCACGGTAATGTACAGCACCGCCAGGAACGCGCCGTAGCGGCCGGTGCTGACCGGATCGCCGGTCGGCATCACCTCGGCGTAGCGCGCCACGACCAGCGCGCCGCCCACCAAACCCGGCGTCGAGTACAGGATCATCGGCATCAGCCGCCGGCGACGCGGCGTGTGCGTCAGCCGGGTCACCGCCCAGAAGGTGAAGGTCAGCGCCGCGGCCGCCGCGAAGGCGTTCAGTGCGTAGAACCAGAACGTGCTTTCGAGGATCCCCCCGCCGAAAGCCGCATAGAACAGGGTCGCGGCCGCCCAGGCGGCCAGACCCGAACCCCCAAACGCCAGACCGTCCAGTTTTGACACGTCGCGTCTCCCTCGCTCGTTTCCCCGAACGACGATCTGCAAGCAGGGCGCCGGGAAACGAGCTTAAGGACGGATCGCGACGGGACGATCAGCTCCTGGGCAGCAGATAGCCCCACAGGCCCAGAAGCACGCTGAGCAGGACGAACAGCAGGGCGGTGAAGGTGAAGGCCAGCTTGCGGCCGCCGCTCCAGCTGTCGACCCGGCGGCCGCCGCGCCAGACCATCGGCAGGGCGCCCAAGGTCAGGATGCTGAGCGCCGCGGCGACCAGGGCGCAGGCCGAGCCGCTGAGCAGCCAGCCCGAGGGCCAGCCGAAGAAGACGGCGGTCTGGTCGGCGGCCTTGGCGGCGAACACGCCCATGCAGCCGGCAGAGATCAGCCAAAGCACCGCCTGCATGGTCTGCATCTGGGCGGCGCGGGCCTGGACCGGGGTCTGGCGGGCCTCGCGGCGGTTGCGGAACAGCACGCCCAGGATCGTGGCGATGCTGGCGAAGCCGGCGATGACCGCGGTCCAGCTCAGTAGACCGGCCGACTTGAAGAAGCCGATCCGCTCGTAGGTCGAGAACCCGCGGGCGGCATAGAAGCGCGAGGGCTTGTCGCCATTGGCGTCGAACACCAGCATCAGCGGGCCGTCGACGGCCTTGAACACGCCCGGACGGCCCGTGCCGTTGTAAAGGCTGCTGACGCCGCCCTCGGTCACCGTCAGGCGGCCATCTGCGGTGGCGCGGACATTGGCGCGGCCGATGATGCGGTTGGTGAAGCCCTCCAGCCCGCCATAGGCGCGGCGCGTGGTCAGGTAGTCGCCTTCATAGACGCGCGCCTGGTCGTAGCTAATGGCGCTGTCGGCCGGCACGGCCGGGGCCGGGGCGTAGAAGTGCTCGACGATGGTCGCCGGCAGGGTTGCGGGAAGGTTGGCGCCGCTGTCGGTGTTGACCGAGACGAAGATGCCCAGGCCCAGGTCCGGCACCAGCACCATGTTCGAGTGGAAATAGAGGGTCGCGCCCTGGTGGCCGAAGCCGCGGCGGTTGCCGGGCATGGGGGAATCCTGGAAGCCGGCGTTCCAGCCTGCCGCTTCCGGGGCGGGTCGGTACATCGGCGTGCGGAAGGCCAGCGCCGTCTTGGGCGAGAAGATGGTCTTGCCGTCGATGACGCCGCCGTTCAGCAGCAGGGTCATGTAGCGGGCCATGTCGCCGGCCGTGCTGGAGGCCGATGCGGCGGGCGCCACCTGGCCCATGAACTCACGCGGCTGGGTCTTCCAGCCCATCGGCGTCCACGAGAAGCCGTCCGACAGGTCGGCGGCCAGGGTCTCGTTCATCGGCGCGGGCAGGCCGTCGCGCCACGGGCGGGCCTCGCGGAAGGTGGTGTGGCGCATGCCGGCCGGCAGGATGATCTCCTCGCTGACCAGCTGCTCGTAGGGCTTGCCGGTGACGTTGGAGACCGCGGCCCCGGCCAGGGCGGCGCCATAGTTGGAATAGCTGGGCAGCAGGCCCGGCTCGCGCACCCGGCGCGGACGCTCCTGGCGCAGATAGTCGGCCAGGGTGCGCACGCGGTTGGGATCGCGCTCGAACAGCTGGCCCAGGGCGCGGTCCTCGAACCCGCCGGTGTGAGTCATCAGGTCGCGCAGGCGCACCTGGGTCTTCTTGCCCTGGTCCTTCAGCTGCAGCGGTTCGGGCAGGTAGAGGTTCACGGGGCCGTCCAGGCGCATGTGGCCGGACTCGATCTCGTTCATCAGGGTGATCCAGGTGAACGTCTTGGAGATCGACGCGACGCGGAACAGCGTCGTGTCCGGATCGACCGGCTTGCGCTGGCCGAGGTTCGAGAAGCCGTAGCCCTTCTTCAGCACGACCTGGCCGTTCTGGACGACCGACAGGGTGACGCCGGCGATATGGTCGCGACTCATGGCGCGGCGCACGACGCCGTCGACGAAGGCCTCCAGCTCGGGCGCATTCATCGGCGCGTGGGCGGTGGGCGCGGGCAGGGCGGGCGTGGCCGGCGCGGGTGTTGCGGGGACCGGTGTCGCGACGGGCTTGGGCGGAGTAGCCGCGGCGGTCGCCGCTGGGCGGATCGGGCGCACGCGGCGCGGACGCAGGCTGTTATAGGGGCGTGGCGCGGCGTTCAGCGTCGGCTCGGCGGGGGCGGGCGTAGCGTCCTGCGCCCGCGCCTCCAATCCCGTCATGGGCCAAAGTGCGGTGAAGGCCGCCGCGAGGGCGGCTGCGGATACGCGCAACGTCAACGATGTCCCCTGGGTGAAGCGGAAGAACCCCTGGGGTTTGTGTAACGTGCTGGGCGCGGGGGTCAAACCCGATCACCGGTCAAGGTAAAGACGGCTTGCTCCGGTTGAACGCATAGAGCGGCAGCATCGGGCGCAAGGCTGGGCCGATCCACACCTGCGGTTCGGAGGCGGGCTCTGCGCCGGTTTCCTTTTCGCGGCGCGCCACGCAAGCCTGGACCGCTGCGCCCAGGGCCGCGAAGTCGCGGGCGCTGGGCGCAACCGCCAGGAAGCAGTCGTCGAAGAACGGGTACTTGTCGTCCTCGCCGCAGCCGAACGACGCGCGGTCGGGGCGGGCGGCGGTCAGGATCAGCCGGTTCTTGTCCTGCAGCGGCGGGATGAAGACGCCCGAAAAACAGGCGGAGATCACCACCACGCTGGGCCGGCTGGGACAGGCGTCGTTCACCAGCGCGGCCAGCAACTGGGGCCGCAGCATCTGCTGCCCCAGAATCACGCCCTCCGGACTGCCGTGCGTGCTGATGTAGAACAGGCAGCCCGCCTTGGCCGTCTCGGCCTTGGCCTTCAGGGCGTCGTAAATGGTGCGCGCCTCGGTCTTGCCAGGCGTTTCGGCGGGATAGCGATCGGGACGCACCGAGAACTGCTGGATGGCGGCCTTGTCGAAGCCCAGCTCGACCAGAGCCTTGGAGACGTCGCGGCGGGCGTTGTCGAAGGCTTCGGTCGGGCCGCCGGAATGGGCGTGGAAATCGCCGGCCACCACGACCGCGCTCCAGTTGGAAAACGGCCCGGCGGCGTATGCGGACGAAAGCGGCGCGAGCAGGAAAGCCAGAAGTCCGATGACCGCCGCCGCCCCCCGCATGGCCCTGTCCTTATTTCTTCTTGAAGTTGGCGAAGGGAGTCGGAATGGCCGTGCCCGTGGACTTGGCCAGCAGGCGCCCTTCGTCGTCGTAGAGCTCGCCTTCCATGAAGCAGACGGTGCGGCCCCATTTCACGACGCGGCCGACGCCGCGCAGCGCGCCGGGCATGGCCGGGCGCAGGAAGCTGGTCTTCATCTCGAGCGTGGGCACGACGTGGGTCATGCCCGAGGTGATCATGCCGGCGACCGACATGCACTCGTCCAGCATGGCGCAGACGAAACCGCCCTGGATCTGCCCCATCGGGTTGCAGAGCAGCTCGGCCTTCGCCGTAAAACCGACCTCGACCTCGCGATCGGCTTGGCGCACTGCCAGCAGCTCGAAGCCCAGCGTCTGGGATCCGGTCGGCTGGCGCGTGGATGCGCGAAAGCGCGCGAGGATCGCCTCGTCGCTCAGGGTCTGGGGAGCGTCCGAGGCGATGTCGCTCATTTCTTCCGGAACTGGTCCAGGGAGACGATCTTGGGACCTTCGTCGCCCGAGGGCGCGGGAGCCTTGTCCTCGACTTCGGGTTCCGGCTCGGGCTCGTCCTCGATGACTTCCGGGCTGGTGAACTGCAGGGCGAACTGCACCGACGGGTCGTAGAAGCGGGTCAGGGCCGCATAGGGCACCGACAGGCGCTTGGGCTGGCCGCCGAACTTCAGGGTCACCGAGAAGAAGGTCTCGCCGGGGGCGAGGTCCCAGTACTGGTGCTGCAGGACGATGGTCATCTCGTCCGGGTACTTGCCCAGCAGGTCCTGCGGACCCGAGACGCCGGCCGCCTTGGTCTTGAAGGTGATGTACAGGTGGTGCGGCTCGGGCAGGCCGCCGGGCGCGGCGGCCTTCTTCAAGGCCGCCTTGACCACGCCGCGCAGGGCGTCCTGGGCCATGGCCTCGTACTGCATGAGGTCTTCGGGCGGATTGGTCTGGGACATGCCTGGAGTCGGTACTTCGAACTGAAAACGAGACTCCGAACTTAACGCGTCGATGGCTTCGCGCAAAGCGGGTGGCTGCGGAATCCGCAGGGGCGCAATCGATATCGTCTACGATTTTCCAGGAATAGGTGGAGGGATTCTGTTGGCAGGCTCCCTCCGGGCCCCGCCTAGGGATCTGAACCCCTAGGACTTAAGAGGCGAATTCACCTGCACCGCATTACGCGGCGACGGCGAACTCTTCAGCGAAGTTATCGTTCGCATTTAGAAAAATGACCCGAAACGGTGGATCAAGCCGAGAGAAAGCAGACACCTTTACACGTCTGTCGATGCTGATCGGCCCCATGCAGTCCCATGATAACTTGGGAGAGATTGGTGGAGCCGCCGGGAATCGCACCCGGGTCCAGTCCGCTTATTACGTGCGCGTTTATCCCCATAGTCCGACCGAGGTCGGACAGTTCCAATATAGGGTGTTCGCGCGGCGGATGGAAGGGCGAGGCTCAGGCTGTCCCCAGGCTTAAGCGCCCATCGACCAGCGTGCCGCTGATCACCGCGCCGCGATCCTCGAACAGTTTCAGCCGTTCGCCGACCAGCACGTACACGCCGGTGAACACGTCGGGGAAGTCGTCGTGGGTCTCGATGAAGCGGCCGTCGGCGCGCAGCTCCAGCGAGATATGGCCGTCGGGCGACGTCCAGACGCCGGCGACGGGGATATGGGGGACGATGGCGGACATCATCATCGGGCGATGCTCCATGAAGAAGAGGGGGCCGGAGCGGCGGAAACGGTCGGAAGGGCGGCGGTCATGGCGGTCAGCGCGGCTGTCCCGCCCAGCAGGGCGGCGACGAACCAGCGCGGAGCCGCCACGCCGCGTCGGGGCGTGTAGCGTCTCAAGGCGCACCTGAATTTTGGGGGTTGCCGCGTTGGGGAGCGGAACGAGGTCACTATGGGGCATGGGCCCGTCCAGCGGGTAGACCGATGCTCCGACTTGATTGCACGAAAATCCAGAACCGAACGGCGTCGCGTGACGGAGGATCGTGCAAGGCTTACTAATAGCCTCGTTCCAACAAGAGAAATCCCATGAGCACGCGCGAGGCGCTGGCCGCCCTGATTGAACGATTCGCGCCGGACGAAGGTCCGGTCGAGACCTGCTGCCCTAGGGTAAACCTATACCGCGTCCACGCGCCGACCGAGCCCATGCACGCCGTCCACGACCCGTCGTTCTGCGTGCTGGCCCAAGGCCGCAAGCGCGTGCTGGTCGGCGACGCCATCCACGAATACGACGACCGCAACTTCTTCCTGTCGTCGATCGACGTGCCGGTGGCCGGCCAGGTGATCGAGGCCTCGCCGGAGAAGCCCTACATGGCGTTCCGCGTGGTGCTGGACGCCAACCTGATCAGCGAGATGATCATGGAGTGCGGCTTGGCCGCGCGGCTGGACGCCGCCGCGCCGCTGGTCGGCGGCATGTCGGCCGGCGCGATGACGCCGCAGCTGTTCGACGCCGCCTGCCGGATGGTCAGCCTGATGGACTGCCCCGAGGACGCGCCGATCCTGGCCCCGCTGATCGAGCGCGAGCTGCTCTATCGCCTGCTGACGGGTCCGCAGGGGCCGCGCCTGGCCCAGATCGCTCGCCGCGACGGCCGTCTGCGCCAGGTCAACCGCGCTATCGGCTGGATCAAGCGCAACTTCGACCAGCCCTTCAGCATCGACGCCGTCGCCGACGAGGCGCGGATGAGCGCCTCGGCCCTGCACCAGCACTTCAAGGCCGTGACCTCGCTGTCGCCGCTGCAGTACCAGAAGCAGATCCGCCTGCAGGAGGCCCGCCGCCTGATCCTGGTGCAGCGCCTGGACGCGGCCACGGCCGGTCACAGCGTCGGCTACGACAGCCCCTCGCAGTTCAGCCGCGAATACGCCCGCCTGTTCGGCGCGCCGCCGCTCAGGGACGTGGCGCGCCTTCGGGAGCAGCCGGAGCCGGTGCCGGGGGCGTAGGCTCGTCCTCGTCCGGACCGATCGGGACCACGGGTGGCTGTGGTCGGTTGCTCTCGCCGGGGATCAGGCGTCCGCCAGACTGCAGCAGGGCGTCATAGGCCGCCGCTTGCTGAGAGAAATCGGCGCCGCGTGGCAGCACGGCGTCGAAGCGCGGATCGCGGCCCACCGCCGCGCCGATCGCCGCCGACAGGATCTGGGCGATCGAACCGACCTCGGCGTCGTCACAGGCGCGGCGCAGATGGCGCGCCTGGCCGGGAACCAGCAGGGTGACGTCCCAGGACACGCCATCGACGCACAACGCCGGCACTGCGCCGCCGCCATAATCCACGATCACCGAGCGCGGCTCGCCCCAGGCGGGATCGGTTGTCAGCATCTTGAGCGGCGCGATCTGCGGCGCGCCCAACTCGGCGTCGATGTCGACGCGGCGGCCGATCTCCGGCGTGCAGCAGCCCAGTCCCGCGCGGGCCTGGACAAAGGCGCGGCCATCGCGGCGCAGGGTGACGCGGACCACGGCCTGGCGCACGCCGCGCGAAGGGCGCGCCCAGACCTCCAGGATCAGCTCGCCCTTGCGAACGATCTGGCTCTGCAGCGGCTGCAAGCCCCAGAGGCGGTAGAGCAGGGGCTCGACGCCGTTGTCGATGGGGATGGGCTGCTCGGTCTTGCCGAGCCGGCGGTTGTAGAGCGGTTCGGCCTCGGCGGATGGCCGGGGAACGGTCGGCGACCACCAGGTCGCCGGATCCGGCGGTAGCGGCGTCTGCTGGACGGCGAGGGCCAGCCCCGCGATCAATCCTGCCACGCCGCTCATCCGCTACATCCCTTCGACGCCCCGCTCGATGGAAAGGACGCCCGTGCGGGAAAGTTCCACCAGGCCCAAGGGGCGCATCAGGTCCAGGAACTTGTCGATCTTGGACGGCGCGCCCGAAACCTCGAACACGAAGCTTTCCAGCGTGGTGTCGACCGGCTTGGCGCGGAAGATCTCGGCGATGCGCAGCGCCTCGACGCGATCGGCGCCCGAGCCGCGCACCTTGACCAGCGCCAGCTCGCGCTCGACGCCGTTCGGATCGCGGGTCACGTCATGCACGCGGCGGACGTTCACGACCTTGTTCAGCTGAGCCTCGATCTGGTCCAGCACCTGGCGCGTGCCGCGCGTCACCACGGTGATGCGGCTGGTGTGGGCCTTGCGGTCGGTCTCGGCGACCGTGAGGCTTTCGATGTTGTAGCCGCGCGCGGCGAACAGGCCGACCACCCGATGCAGGACGCCGGGTTCGTTGTCGACGAGAAGGGCGAAGGTCGCCGACTGCTCCGGCTCGCCCATGGGGCTAAGGTCGTAGGCCGAGGCGGGGGCGGGTTGGGTGTTGGTGGTCATGTGTCGTTTCTAACCGGTCCCGTACCTTAAACCAGCCCCGCGCCGGCCTCGCCGATGACGTTTCCGATGTCTTCGACCTCGCCCATGATCATCTCGTTATGGGCCTTGCCCGAGGGGATCATCGGCAGGCAGTTCTCGTGCTTCTCGACGCGACAGTCGAAGATCACGGCCTTGTCGCTGTTGATCATCTCCAGGATCTTGCCGTCCAGCTCGGCCGGGTCCGAGCAGCGGATGCCGTGGGCGCCGTAGGCCTCGGCCAGCTTCACGAAGTCGGGCAGGCTGTCGGAATAGGAGTGGCTGTAGCGCTCGCCGTGCAGCAGCTGCTGCCATTGGCGGACCATGCCCATCCATTCGTTGTTGAGGATGAAGATCTTGACCGGCAGGTCGAACTGGATCGCCGTCGACAGCTCCTGGATGCACATCTGGATCGAGGCTTCGCCGGCGATGTCGACGACCAGGCTGCCCGGATGGGCCAGCTGAACGCCCAGGGCCGCGGGCAGGCCGTAGCCCATGGTGCCCAGGCCCCCGGAGGTCATCCAGCGGTTCGGCTCCTCGAAGCGGAAGAACTGCGCGGCCCACATCTGATGCTGGCCGACTTCGGTCGTGATGTAGACGTCCTTGTCCTTGGTCAGCTCGTACAGGCGCTGGATGGCGTACTGCGGCTTGATGACCGTGTCGGACGCCCGGTACTTCAGGCACTCGCGAGCGCGCCACTGGTCGATCTGGGTCCACCAGTCGGTCAGGGCGGCCTTGTTGGGCTGCAGGTTGGCGGCCTTCCAGGCGGCGATCAGGTCTTCCAGCACCGAGCCGGCGTCGCCGACGATGGGCAGGTCGACGCGGACGTTCTTGTTGATCGAGGACGGGTCGATGTCGATGTGGATCTTCTTGCTGCCCGGCGAGAAGGCGTCCAGGCGGCCCGTCACGCGGTCATCGAAGCGAGCGCCGATGCAGACCATGACGTCGCAGTCGTGCATGGCGTTGTTGGCCTCGAACGTGCCGTGCATGCCCAGCATGCCCAGCCAGGCCGGATCGGCGGCCGGGAAGGCGCCCAGGCCCATCAGCGTCGAGGTGACCGGCGCGCCGGTCAGGGCCTGGAACTCGCGCAGCGCCTCGCTGGCCTTGGGGCCGGCGTTGATGACGCCGCCGCCGGTGTAGAAGATCGGCCGGCGGGCGCCGGCGATCAGCTTCACGGCCTCGGCGACGCGGCTGGCGTCGGCCTTGGTGCGCGGCGAATAGGCGTGGCTCGACTTGACCTCGGTCGGGCCGAAATACTCACCCTTGGCGAACTGGACGTCCTTGGGGATATCGATCAGCACCGGGCCGGGGCGGCCGGTGGTGGCGATCTTGAACGCCTCGTGGATGATCTGCGGCAGGTCGCGGACGTCTTTGACCAGGTAGTTGTGCTTGGTGCACGAGCGGGTCATGCCGACCGTGTCGGCTTCCTGGAAGGCGTCGGTGCCGATC
>JAEXJH010000051.1 GCA_023445955.1 Pseudomonadota bacterium | reverse complement strand
GGCGTGTCTTCGTGAAAATGGTCATCGGATATCCCCCGTTCACTGACATTCGGAGCGGATCGGGAGGGCTCCGGTCAGGTTCGGCGGCGAGTTAGTCCGCTGATGGCCGGCTGGCGTGTGAAGACTTGATGTCGAAACGAATACACTTTCACCTCATCGCCATATGCCGTTGATCTCAAAACGAATTCACAGAGACAGCGGAGACCGCCCCAGACATTGAGATATCTCAATGTTGAGCCGCGTTGACTCATCACCTTTCCGCGCGCACCGTTCTTGGCTCGACACTGGCCAAATTGAGCGCCTCACCTTTCGAGTGCTCTGACTGTGACGACTGAACCCAAGGCTCAATCCTTGGGATTTTGTATAGCGCCGGCCATCTGCCCCCAAGGCGGCGCCCTTCATCGTGACGCGCGCGCGATCTCCGCGCGGAGACCACGATGCCGGAATCTGAAACCCTCCGCTGGCGGATCACGGCGCTCGCCTGTTTCCTGATCGCCTTCGTCCTGAGCCTCGGCGCCGCTGTCGTCGGACGGACCCCGGTCGTTCACATGGACGCCGCCGTGGCGCACTGGCTCTACGGCGTGCGGAGGCCCTGGCTGGACACGGTGATGATGATCGCCTCGGCCCTGGGCGATGGCAGCCAACGCACCGCCGTCACGATATTGGCGGCGCTCTATCTGCTCTGGCGTCGCCGCTGGCGGTGGGCTCTGGCGCTCGCCCTGGCGATGATCGGCGCGGCCATCGCCACGCCCGCCTTCAAGGGCGCCTTCCACGTCGCGCGGCCCACAGCGATCTATTCGGGCGTGGACGCCTTCAGCTTCCCCAGCGGCCACGCCAGTTCGGCGGCGGCGCTCTACCTCGTGCTGGCCTGGATGGCGGCCCGCCCGCTGCCGCGCCGCTGGCGGCCTCTCGTCTGGACGCCCGCCGTCGGGCTGATCCTCGTGACCCTGGTCTCGCGCGTCTACCTAGGCGCCCACTGGCCCTCGGACGTCATCGCCGGCGCGGCGCTGGGCGCGGCCCTGGCCTGCCTGGCCATCGCCCTCGCCGCCTCGGCCCCGCCGCCGACGCCCGCCATGCGCCCTTTCGAGGACGGCCCGGCCTTCGTCGCCGCCCTGCTCCTGATCGCCGCGCTTCTGGGTCCAGCCGCCTTCGCCAAGGCCGAGCGCCTCTACGGTCCCTACCTGCGACAAGGTCCGATCCTAAAGAATGCGCGCCCGGCGTCGTAACGCACGCGCATCAGGTTGGGGATTATCAACCTGCCCGACATGGGCTGCAAATCCGCTTGCCCCGATACCTGCCGCAGCTTTGCTGGCGGGACGACTCGATGCGTAAGACCTTGTTGACGGCCTTGGCGATGAGCTGCGCGCCAGGCGCCCTGGCGCTGGCGCAGCAACCTGCCCAGACCGCGGCCGAACAGCCTGCGCCGGCGGTGTCGGCCGTGGTGATCTCCGGCAAGCGCCCGGACGTCGTGGAATCGATCGATCGCAAGAGCTACAGCGTGGCCAACGATCTGGTCGGCGCATCCGGCACGCTTAGCGACGTGCTCCGCAACCTGCCCTCCGTCGACATCGACGCCCAGGGCAATCTCAGCCTGCGCGGCGACTCCAGCGTGCAGGTCCTGATCGACGGCAAGCCCTCGACCACGATGAGCGCCGCCAACCGCGCCGAGACCCTGCAGAGCCTGCCCGCCGACACGATCGACCGTGTCGAGGTGATCACCAATCCGTCCGCGGCCTTCAAGCCCGACGGCGGCGCCGGCGTCATCAACATCATCACCAAGAAGAGCCGCAAGCCTGGGCTGTCCGGCTCGGTGCGGGCCAGCGCGGGCTCGGACGGCCGCGCCAGCGTCGGCGGCAGCATCAGTCGGCGCGCAGGACCGTTGCAGGTTTCGGCCAACGCCAGCGTGCGCCGCGACCTGGCCTGGCGTCCGTTCACCGACGATCGCACGCGCATCGATCCGGTCACGGGCTCAGCGACCCGCAGCCGCCAGGACAGCCTGCTGAAGAGCCGGCGCACGACAGCCATGGCCAGCGCCTCCGTCGATTACGACCTTACGGCCAAGGACCGGCTCGGCGTCGGCGGCAGCTACTCCAGCCGCATCGGTGATCCGCGCGTCCAGCAAAGAAACCTGACACGAGACGCGTCCGGCGCGATCACCGCCGACTACGACCGGATCGGCACGGGCCGAGAGCGCGAGGACAACACCGAGGCGACGGCCCGCTATCGCCACGCTTTCGACCAGACGGGTCGGGAGTTCACCCTCGACCTGCGCCGTGGCCAGACTATCGAGAAGCGCACGCGCCTCTTCACCAATCGCTACCGCCTTCCCGCAGGTCCGGTGACGATGGACGAGCAGCGCCCGCGCGGCGTCGAGACGCAAGGCGAGGCCACCGCCGAGTACAAACAGGATTTGGCCGGCGGCAAGCTGCTGCTCGGCTACGACTATCAACGCAACAGCGCCGACTACCAGGCGTTCGGCGCGACGACCGACCCCGTCACCGGCGTCACGACGCCCGATCCGGCGATGACCAACCGCTTCGTCTATGTCCAGCGGACGCACGCCCTCTACGCGACCTATGACCGCAAGCTGGCGACCAGGCTGACGGCGGTGCTGGGCCTGCGGCTGGAGGACACCTCGACCGATGGCGACCAGGTCGACACCGCCCAGCGCAACCACACCGGATACTTCCGCGTCTATCCGACCCTGCACCTGCAGTACGACCTGACCGACAGCCAGAACCTGCGCCTCAGCTACAGCAAGCGGATCTATCGGCCCGACATCGAGGACCTCAATCCCTATCCGGTGTTCTCCGATCCGCTGAACGTGCGGGCCGGCAACCCGCATCTCAAGCCCAAGGAAACGCAGTCCTTCGAGGCGGGCTACGCCTATGAAAGCGGGGCGACGTCGTGGGGCGCGACGGCCTATTACCGCCTGACCGACAACGCCTTCGCCGAGGTCAGCCGGTTCATCTCGCCCACCGTGCTGCTGACCACCCACGAGAACGTCGGCAAGAACACCGCCGCGGGTCTCGATGTTTCCGGTCGGGGCAAGCTCACGTCCGAGCTCACCTACCGGATCAGCGGCAATGTCGGCTACAACCGCTTCGACGGAGCAAATCTGGGCCTGGGGGCGCGCGAAGGCGTCAACGGCTCGGCCAAGGCCGGCCTCGACTTCCAGGCCACCGCCTCGGACATGGCCCAGGTCAGCATCGACTACCGCAGCAAGCGACCGCTGATCCAGGGCGACCGGCTGGCCTTGACCAGCGTCAACCTGGGCTATCGGCATGTCTTCAAGAACGGCAGCTCGGCGGTGCTGGCGGTCTCGGACCTGTTCGACTCCGCCCGCGAACGCACCCGCATCGACACCGCAACCCTGGTCGAGAGCAGCTGGCGGCGCAATTCCCGCCGGGCGGTAAGCCTGACGCTGAGCATGCCCTTCGGCGGCAGGAAGGCGGAGACGTCGAACGATCTGGTCGAGGCTGGCGGCTAGGCATTCCGCCGCTGGACCTACCGCAACGACAAAGGCGGCATGCGCGCAGGGAGAAGCGGGACCTTCGCCGGCGGCGAATGCGCCGCCGGATCGTGAGGCGATCAGGCCGGTTAGCGCTTAGCTTTGAGCAGCGGCTCGCCGACTATGATCTAACCTACTCCCACTCGATCATGAATGAAGTAGATATCTATCTGAAATTTAAAGGCATTTTGCCCAGAAAACTGATCAATGCCGACGCCCATTACGTCAAAGAAGCCAAGTACTCTTAAGTGTATGGATTATATGAATTTTTCAAATGACTCACAAGTGCGTGATTACGTCGGCTTCTTGCGCGCCGATTGTGGGCGAAACTCAATGAATTCTTTCGGCGCGAACAGAATTCTGCAAGTGCCGGTCAGCCAAGCTACCTGATCAAGCCGTTCGCATCGAAACTGTACCTGGCGAATTCTCACGCAGAACGGACTTCGGCGATCCGGCTGTGAAAGCAAGGCGCGACCGGAGCTCGAGCCGCGTCGCGGAAATAGCTCAGATGCGGCGAAGCTCGAACCGGCGCTAACTCAACCGATCGCCATCGCCGCGAACATGGCCACGGTAGCCGCTGCCATCACCGCCGTCGCCAACCAGCCAAAGCTCTTCAACGCGGGCCCAGCGATGAACCGGCCCATCTGGTCTCGTCGCGAGACGACGACCATCATGACGATCATCATCGGGACAGCGATCACCCCTTTGACGACCGCGCTCCAGAAGAGGGCCTTCATCGGATCGATGTTCAAGGCGTCGATGCCAACGCCCAGCAAGGTCGCCGCGCCGATGACACAATAGAAGCCCACCGCTTCCCACGGCTTGTTGTCGAGACCGCAGGTCCACCCACGGGTTTCGCCCACCGCATAGGCCGCAGAGCCCGCCAGCACCGGGACCGACAACAGGCCGGTGCCGATGATACCCAGGCTAAACAGCAGGAACGCGAACTTGCCGGCCGCCGGCTCCAGCGCCTTGGCCGCGTCCGCCGCGGTGGCGATCTGGGTCTTGCCCGCCGCGTGCAAGGTTGCGGCGGTGGCGATCATGATCGCCAAGGCGATGAGATTGGAGACCGCCATGCCGAAGAAAGTGTCCAGCCGGATGCGCCCCATTTCACGCTTGGCCTGCTCGGGAGCCTCTTTCAACGGCTTGGCCTCAGCATCGTGATCCACGTCTTCGACTTCTTGAGCCGTCTGCCAGAAGAACAGGTACGGACTGATCGTCGTGCCGAAGAGCGCCACGATGGTCGTGATCGCCTCCTTGGATTTGAGCATCGCCAGGTCCGGCATGAAGAGGCCGCGGCCGACCTGCGCCCAGTCCAACCGCACCACCAGAACCACCGCCACGTAAGCGAACAGGACCAGCGTGAGCCACTTCAGGATTTTGACGTACTTCTTGTAGGGAATGAACATCTGCAGCAGCAGCGAGGCGACCGCGAAGGCGATGGTGAAGAGGTGAGCACCCCCACCCGCCAAGAGCTGACCGGCCGCGCCCATCGCCGCCAGATCCGCGCCGATATTGATAGTGTTGGCGACGAATAGCAGGGCCACCAGCCCAGTGACCGCCGCTCGCGGGATCACCGCGCCCATATTGTGGGCGAGGCCTTTGCCGGTGACCCGGCCGATCTGACCGCTTACCAGCTGGATCGCCGTCATCAGCGGGTAGGTCAGCAGGAGAGTCCACAGCAGGCCGAACCCGAACCTGGCGCCGGTCTGGGAGTATGTGGCGATGCCGGAGGGATCATCGTCGGCCGCGCCGGTGACAAGGCCTGGCCCCAGCTGCTCGAAAAGAGCGATCGAACGGATGCGACGACGAAGGCCGCTCACGCTAGGCCCGTTGAGGTCGAAGTGCCGGCCACGAGGTCACCCGATAGAAAGCTGATCACCAAGAAAGCGTTGCCGCTGGGATCGTTCCTCTCACATCAAATGGTGGCGGCTAACGCCTGCGACGCGCGTCAGGGCAAAGTCGTTAGCGCCAAGCTTGCGACCCGCACCATATGTCGGACGGAAGGGCTACGCTCGCCGCGCTTAGGACCTTGAGCGCTTGAAGGTATCGCCGACCTCCGCGGCGTCGGGGCCGTCGGGGCCGGCCGAGCGCTGCTCGGCCTTGCCCGTCTTCACCGCGCCCTTTTCGCTCACCAAGCCCGGCCGTTCGCCGAGTGGCGATGCCTCATTGGCCTTACGGCCATCGGTGTTGGCTTTCTGGGTCATCCATTCCATCCTTTTTTGCCGACGGCGCTCGCACTTGAGCGCCCTAACCGAGATCAGTCCGCACCATTTCCTGGATCATCGGCGGTCGGGTCGTGTGTGGCGTCGGTCTTCTTGTTGGGATCGAGCGCTGGCGGAGGCGGAGCCTCAAGGCCAGCGTCTCGCTCGGCAGGCGCCTTGTCGCGCTCTTCCATCATGACTTTCCGCTCCCAGGCTCGGCCATCTTGCGATGCTGCTCGGCCAGCACGCTTTGCGGCGTCACCGCCGCCATGGCCGCTTGCAGCTTGTTCTTGAAGCCGGCGACGACATCTCCCTCGCCCTTCTGCATGGCGCGATATCCCGTCAGCGCCACGTCGGCCGGATTTGCCTTCTTGGGATCGGCGCCGACCTTGGTGTCGAGCATGTCGGCCCGCTCGAAGAACTCGGTGTCGGTGGGCCCGGGCATCAGACAGCTGACGGTGACATTGGTGTCCTTCAGCTCGTTGCGCAGCGCCCAGGCAAAGCTGTCAAGGAAGGCCTTGGTGCCGTTGTAAACGGCTTGGAACGATCCCGGCATCAAGCCTGCGATCGAACCGGTGACCAGGATCTTGCCGTGGTCGCGTTCGCGCATGTCCCTGGCGATGTGCTGGATCAGATAGACCGTTCCAGTAATGTTGGTGTCGATAACGAACCGGGCCTCGGTCCAATCCCTGTCTCATATACACATCAGA
>JAEXJH010000050.1 GCA_023445955.1 Pseudomonadota bacterium | reverse complement strand
TGGTGTTGCTGACGATGATAGCGTCCAGGCCCGCATCGACCACCGCCTCGACGATGGCCTCGACCTCGCCGTCCTCCAGGTCGGGCGCGACCTTCAGGAAGATCGGATAGTCGGCGCCCGAAGCGACCTTCATCGCCTCCCGCGTCTCGGAGATCCGGCCCAGCAGCTCCTCCAGCGCCGCCTTGGTCTGTAGGGCGCGCAGGCCCGGCGTGTTGGGCGAGGAAATGTTGGCGGTGAAATAGTCCGACAGGCCCCACAGGCGGGTCAGGCCGGTGGCGTAGTCCTCGATGCGGTCGCTGGCGTCCTTGTTGGCGCCGATATTGGCCCCCACGACACCGCCCTTGCCCTGGCGCGTCTTCAGACGCCGGGCGAAGGGATCCAGGCCGCCGTTGTTGAAGCCCATGCGGTTGATCACCGCCTGGTCCTGCGTCAGGCGGAACAGGCGCGGGCGCGGATTGCCGGCCTGGGCCAGCGGCGTGACCGTGCCCGCCTCCACGAAGCCGAAGCCGGCGGCCAGCATGGCGTCCGGGACCTCGGCGTTCTTGTCGAAGCCGGCGGCCAGGCCCACGCAGTTGGGCAGGTCCAGCCCGGCGAGCTTCACCGCCAGGATCGGATCGTCCGGACCACTCTCGCGCGGCCCCAGGCCCATCTTCAGGCCGCGGATGGCCCAGCCGTGGGCGTCCTCGGGATCGAAGGCGTGCAGCGCGCGGGCGGCGACGTCATGAAGGCTCATGCGAGGTGATCGCCCAACTGGGGAACGCCATCGGCGTCCAGGGTGAGGTCGGCCTCGGTGATCGCTTCGCTGACCAGCAGCGGACGGAAGAGGTGCGGGAACAGCGCCCCGCCGCGCGAGGCCTCCCACTTCAGCGCATCACCCAGGGCCTCGGCTTCGACGCCCAGCAGGACGAGGCCTTCCTGGCCCTTGAAATAGAGGGCGGCGGTCGTCTGGGCCTGGTCGCCGGCCGACAGGTGGATGAAGCCGTCCTGGTGGTCGACCGCCGAGCCCTCGAACCGGCCCACGGCCTTGGCGGCGTCCCACTCCGCGCGGGACAGGATCTTGTAGATCAGGGTCATTCGCCGCCGGCTCCGCCGTTCTCGTGTGCGTAGAAGAGGTGCTCCAGCACCGGACCCTTGTCGGTCCAGCCGAACACCACCGTGGTCGAGGTCGGGAAACGGCTGCGCAGCTTGTTGGTCTGGATCGGCGAGGCCTCGCCTTGCAGGGCCAGACGCAGGGCCAGCTCGTGCAGACCCGGATTGTGCCCGACGATCATCACCGTCGCCGCGCCGTCGCCATGCTCCTCGACCACCTGGACCACTTCTTCCGGATCGGCGTGGTAGAGATCGCGCAGGTGCTCGACCCGGGCCTTGGAAAAGCTCCCTGCGACCTGCTCGGCGGTCTCGCGGGTGCGGCGGGCCGAGGAGACCAGCAGCAGGTCGGGCGAATAGGCCAATCCGGCCAGCAGCTTGCCCATGACAGCCGCATCGGCCCGGCCGCTGTCGGCCAAGGCGCGTTCGAAATCGCCGCCGGTCTGGGCGTGCCGCTCGGCCTTGCCGTGGCGCATCAGGATCAGTCGCTCCATGCGACCTCCATAGCCGTCCCGCGCCCTGGCAGGAAGCCGGTGGTTGACACCTTGTTCGCCAAGGGGTCCAAGCGGGCTATGGCTGCGCTCGATCTGTTCACGCCCGTCCTGTCCGGCGGGGGAACCTGGCGGTTTCCCGCAAACGAACCCCTGCGGCTCGATTCGGGCGCCACGCTCGAGGGGCTGGAGATCGGCTACCAGACCTATGGCGCGCTGAACGCCGACAAGTCCAACGCCGTCCTGATCTGTCACGCCCTGACCGGCGACCAGTTCGTCGCCTCGCCGCACCCGACCACGGGCAAGCCCGGCTGGTGGCTGCGGATGATCGGTCCCGGCAAGCCGCTGGACCCGGCGCGGCACTTCATCATCTGCACCAACGTGATCGGCGGCTGCATGGGCTCGACCGGTCCGGCCTCGATCAATCCGGCGACGGGCAAGGCGTACGGCCTGGCGTTCCCGGTCATCACCATCCCCGACATGGTCCGCGCCCAGGCGATGCTGGTCAGCGCGCTGGGCATCGACACCCTGTTCGCGGTGATCGGCGGCTCCATGGGCGGGATGCAGGCCCAGCAGTGGGCGGTCGACTATCCCGAGCGCGTGTTCAGCACCGTGGTGCTGGCCTCCGCCTCGCGCCACTCGGCCCAGAACATCGCGTTCCACGAGGTGGGCCGCCAGGCGATCATGGCCGATCCCGACTGGCGCGGCGGCGCCTATGCCGACCACGGCGTCCAGCCTGGCAAGGGCCTGGCCGTCGCGCGCATGGCCGCGCACATCACCTATCTGTCCGAGCCCGCCCTGCAGCGGAAGTTCGGCCGCGAGCTGAAGCGCGACGGCCTGTCGTGGGGCTTCGACGCTGACTTCCAGGTCGAGAGCTATCTGCGCCACCAGGGGGCCAGCTTCGTCGACCGGTTCGACGCCAACAGCTATCTCTACATCACCCGGGCCACCGACTATTTCGACATCGCCGCCAGCCACGGCGGGGTGCTGGCCAAGGCCTTCACCCGGGCGCGCGACGTGCGGTTCTGCGTGCTGAGCTTCACCAGCGACTGGCTCTACCCGACCGCCGAGAGCCGCCATCTAGTCCGCGCCCTCACGGCCGCCGGAGCCCGCGCCGCCTTCGCCGAGATTGAGAGCGACAAGGGCCACGACGCCTTCCTGCTGGACGAGCCGGTGATGGACGCGGCGTTGGCGGGCTTCCTGAGCTCGGCCGAGCGTGACCGGGGGCTGACGTGAGCGCCAATTCCCAGAATAAAGTCCGCGAGGACTTCCGCGAGATCCTGCGCCTGGTGCGCCCCGGCTCGCGGGTGCTGGACGTCGGCTGCGGCGAGGGCGCGCTGCTGGACCTCCTGGCCCACGACAAGCAGATCGACGGCCGGGGCCTGGAGATCAGCGCCTCGGGCGTGGCGGCCTGCATGGCGCGCGGCCTGTCGGTGGTGCAGGGTGACGCCGACCAGGACCTCGACCACTTCCCCGACCGGTCGTTCGACTACGCCGTGCTGTCCCAGACCCTGCAGGCGACGCGCAATCCGCGCCATGTGCTGGACGAGCTGCTGCGCATCGCCGACCGCGCGATCGTCTCGTTCCCGAACTTCGGCCACTGGCGGGTGCGCTGGTCGCTCATAAGCCGCGGCCGGATGCCCGAGACCAAGGCCCTGCCCCTGCCCTGGTGGTCGACCCCGAACATCCACCTGTGCACCCTGGCCGACTTCATGGCCCTGACGGCGGACCTCAATCTGCGCGTCGACGCCTGCGCCGCGTTCGCCGGGACCGGCCCCGCGCGGCCAATGAAACCCACCGGGACGCTGGAGAACTGGCGGGCCGAGACCTGCCTGTTCATGCTCAGCCGCAATGGAACAGCAGCGCCTAAGGAACTTCCGCCCGTCTCGGGCGATCTCTTCGACGGATGAAGACCCTTCGTCTCATGACCTACAACGTCCATCGCTGCGTGGGCACGGACCGCAAGCTCGACGTCGAGCGTGTGGCGGAGGTCATCGCTGCCGAACGCCCGGACGTCGTGGCCCTGCAGGAGCTGGACGTCCTGCGCGCCCGCACCAAGGGCGTCGACCAGGCCCACCGTCTCGCCGAACTGCTGAAGATGAGCTTCCACTTCCACCCGGCCATGACCGTGGAGGAAGAGCTCTATGGCGACGCCATCCTGACCGCCCTGCCCGAGCGCCGGGTCAAGGCCAAGGGCCTGCCGCTGTACAAGCGCGTGCCGGGCCTGGAGCCGCGCGGGGCCCTGTGGGTCGAGGTCGAGGTCGGCGGGACCAAGGTCCAGATCATCAACACCCACCTGGGCCTCGTGCCCCAGGAACAGAAGCGCCAAGCCGCCGCCCTGCTGGGTCCCGACTGGATGGGCGCGGATGAATGGCTGGCTCCGGGCGTGGTGCTCGGCGACTTCAACGCAACGCCCTATTCGGCGACCTACCGGATGCTGCGGACCGCGCTGCGCGACGCCCAGGCCCCGACGCCGACCTGGCCGCGCCCGGCCACGGCGACCTTCCCGTCCAGCTTCCCGTTCATGCGGATCGACCACGTGTTCCTGACCAAGGGCCTGGAGACGCGCGGGGTCAGCTCGCCCTACACGCCTCTGGCCCGCGTGGCCTCCGACCACCTGCCGCTGGTGGTCGAGCTGGAGATCACGGCAGAAGGTGCTCCGGAGGGATCGGCGGCGGCTCGGTAAGCCGGGCGATGTCGCGCTTCAGGCGCGAGCGCCGCCCCCAGGGCCGCCAGGCGTCGTCGGGCGCGATGGCGTCGCCCAGGCTCCAGTCGGCGATGAATTTCTGGACCCCGGTCAGCTTGCGCGACGGCACCGGCTGCAACCGGCGCGGCGGGCCGCCCTTGACGTCCAACGCATTG
This sequence comes from Pseudomonadota bacterium, assembly GCA_023445955.1. Classification (GTDB taxonomy): domain Bacteria; phylum Pseudomonadota; class Alphaproteobacteria; order Caulobacterales; family Caulobacteraceae; genus Caulobacter. Next base: position 6,103 of record JAEXJH010000050.1, on the reverse strand, counting down.
ATCGCCGCGCCCAGGCCGCCCTCGCGCGCCATCGCCTCCAGCACATCGCCAGTCCGGCGATCGAGGAAGTGGCCGACCAGGCGTCCCAGGAAGGCGCGGACCGTCTCGCGCTCGACCTCGCTCTTGGCCTCGAAGGCCAGGTCGCACTCGCTGTCCAGGCCGATCGAGCGGTTGTTGAGATTGGCGCTGCCGATCCGCAGCATCCAGTCGTCCATGATCGCCACCTTGGAGTGGACGATGATCGGCCCGCCGCCCGGCGTATGGGCCGAGAACGCCGAGAACCGCTTGTGAACGTCGACCTCGCGCAGGCGGTTGATCGCCGAGGTGCGGGCGCTGTCCATGGTCATCTGGTCGAAATAGCTGGGGCTGCGGGCCGGCCCGACCGTGACCACCTCGGGGCCATCGGGCTCGGCGAGGCGCTCGGCCAGGGCTTCGACGATGATCGGCGAGGTCAGGTACTGGTTTTCCAGATAGATCAGCCGCTTGGCGCGGCGGATGGCCGACAGGTGCAGCAGCATGCACTCGGTGACCTCCGGCCGGCCCTGCCAGGCGGCCGAGGTGCGCGCCACCGCGATCGGCAGGCGGCGCAGGTCGGGCAGCAGGCCATCGGGCCAGGGCGTCTCGTCGGGGCGGTCGGGCCGCTCGACGGGATCGCCGCCCGAGGCCTTCCAGCGGTCGACGAAGAGGTCGGCCATCGCCTCGCCCGCCCGGCCGTCGACGAGCAGCGAGACCTCGTGCCGGGGCGGATAGTGGCGGCCGGTCGGCAGGCGACGCAGCGGGTTGTTGTCCAGGTGTCGGGTGTCGTCCCAGCGGTCGACCCCGATGTCGCCGCCGCTGACGAAGGCGGTCACGCCGTCGATGATCACCGCCTTCTGGTGGTGGCAGGCGCTGGCCGGCAGGGTGGCGTCCAGGCGGTACTTCACGCGCGAGCCCGCGAAGAAGGCCGCGCCGCGATGGGGGCCGAACAGCTGCGAGGCGGCGATCGGGAACGGCATGTCCCAGGTCAGCACCCGCACATCCAAGGCCGGGTTCAGCGCCGCCTGGCGCCGCAGGATCAGGCCGATGCGGTCGGCATGGCTGGGGTCGCGGCTCTTACGGACGCGGTCGGGATCCAGCCGCGTCAGCGGGTCGAACACCCAGGCCAGGATCCAGATCGACTTGCGCGCCGACAGGATCAGCGGCTTCAGCGCGTCGAACGCCTCATCGTTGTCGATGAACAGGGCCACGCGATCGGCGGGTTCGACCCGCCAGCAGTTGTATCCCGGTTGGAAGACGGAAGATCCCGGATCCATGTCGCCCCGACTGTCGTGAACATCGACAACGCGCGAGGCTGCCTATAGCTCCGCTTGCGGACCCTAGCCCGCGATGGCCGCCGCGTCGCGCTCGCCGGTGCGGATGCGCAGAGCCTGTTCCAGATCCATGACGAAGACCTTGCCGTCACCGATCTTGCCGGTGTTGGCGGTGCGCTGCAGAGCCTCGATGACGGGCTCCAGCACGTCGGTCGGGACGGCGATCTCCAGCTTGACCTTGGGCAGCAGCTTCACCTCGTACTCGGCGCCGCGATAGACCTCGGTCTTGCCCTTCTGCCGGCCGTAGCCGCGCACCTCGGTGACCGTCAGGCCCGACGCCCCCGCCTCGGTGACGGCCTCGAGCACCGCGTCCAGGCGGCTCGGCTTAATCACGGCGACGATCATCTTCATGGCGTTGTTCCCGGGGAGCGAACGGTTGTCAGAAACTTGAAGCTAGGCGTCCGCGCGCCTCACTCCAAGTAAGAACGGGCTTCATCCCTGTTCGGCGCCTGAGGAACGGGCGCCGCATGCCCCCGCTCATGGCGCACGGGCGCGGGTCCGGCCGGGCTGGGCAGCAGCACGCCGGGCGCGAACACCCTCGCCCGAGCCCGGTGGCCACGGGGTTTGACCGCGAAGGTCTGCTTGATGGCCTCCATCAGGATCACCCCGGCGAAGCGCGGCCACAGGCGCGCGCCGACCTGCTCAAAACCTTCCGCCCACGGCGCCATCGCCCCGACCGGCGGCACATAGAGCGCGCGCGTCCAGCCGGCCGGCTCCAGGTCGGCCTCGCGAATCAGCGCCTCCAGCTGGCTGCGGCTGAAGGGACGACCATGACCGAAGGGCGTGGCCTCGGCCCCGGTCCAGACGCCGTCGCGCGAGGAGGCGGCGACGATCAGGCGGCCGGTGGGCGCCATGACCCGGCCGATCTCGGCCAGCAGGGCGGCCGGGTCGTCGGCCTCCTCCAGGGCGTGGACGGCCAGGACGCGGTCGAACATGGCGTTGGGCAGCGGCAGGGCGGTCTCTTCGACCAGGCAGGCCTGGTTGCGGCCGCCGTGCGGCCAGACCTCGACGCCCTGCTGGGCGGGCATGGCGGCCACGACGCGGCGAGCATTGCCACGCGCGGCGTCCAGGAACGGCGTGGCGTAGCCGACGCCCAGTACGTCGAGGTCGCGCGTATTGCCCCAGGCCTCTTCCACCTTGCGGGTCAGCATGGTCCGCGCCGCGCGCCCCAGCGGGGCGGCGTAGAAGGCTCTCAGGTCCAGCACGTCGCGGCGCATTGAGTCTCCGGGGCAGCAAGGCCATCCTTGTAGGCGCGCCGGCCGAGGCGCGATAGAGCACGCGCCCATGGTCCTGACCGTTCATCAATTCCCCTGCCTGTCCGACAACTACGGCTTCCTCGTCCGCGACGAGGCCAGCGGCAAGGCAGCGACCATCGACACGCCCGACGCCGAAGCCATCCTCGCCGAGCTCGACAAGCTGGGTTGGAGCCTGGACCTCATCCTCAACACCCACTGGCACCCCGACCACGCCGGCGGCAACGAGGCGCTGAAGAAGGCCACCGGCGCATCCATCGCCGGCCCGGCCGAGGTCACCCGCATCGCGCCGCTGGACCGCGTGGTGAAGGGCGGCGACGTCGTGCTGCTGGGCGAGACGCGCTTCGACGTCATCGACAGCGGCGGCCACACGCTGGGCCACATCGCCTATCACGACGCCGCGGACGCCATCGCCTTTGTCGGCGACACCCTGTTCGCCCTGGGCTGCGGACGCCTGTTCGAAGGCACGCCCGAGCAGATGTGGGAGTCGCTGTCGCGCGTCACCGCCCTGCCCGACGCCACCACAGTCTACTGCGCCCACGAATACACCGCCTCGAACGCCCGCTTCGCCCTGTCGGTCGACGACGACCCGGCGCTGAAGGCCCGCGCCGAGGCGGTGTTCGCCGCCCGCGAGCGCGGCGAGGCCACCGTGCCCACCACCATCGGCGCCGAGAAGGCGACCAACCCGTTCCTGCGCGCGCCGCTGCTGCGGCCGGACGCATCGACCCCGGCCCAGGCATTTGCCGAGATCCGGGCCGCCAAGGACAACTTCAAGGGATGAGTACAAGCGTGAACGACAGAGCGATCGCCGGCGATCTGGGCGCCAAGGAAATCATCCGCATGCTGGACCTGCAGCCCCACCCCGAGGGCGGCTGGTACAAGCAGACCTTCCAAGACGAGCCCGGCGCCGACGGCCGCGCCAAGTCGACCTGCATCTACTTCCTGCTGGAGGCCGAGCAGGTCTCGGTCTGGCACCGCGTCGACGCGGTCGAGACCTGGCACTGGTACGCCGGCGCGCCGATCTCGATCAGCCTGTCGCCGCCCGACGGCGCGGGCGTCACGGCCAATGTGCTGGGTCCCGACCAGCGCGCCGGCTGCCGGCCGCAGGTGGTGGTGCCGACCTCGTGGTGGCAGACGGCCGTCAGCCTGGGGGCCTGGACCCTGGTCGGCTGCACCGTCGCGCCGGGCTTCCGCTTCGAGGGTTTCGAGATGGCGGCGCCCGACTGGAGCCCCTCGAAAACCTGAACCCTCCATCCCTGCGTCAACCGGTCGCGGATGCTCAGATAGGGTACCCATAGTGGGCAACTTGGTCGCATGGCGTCGTTCTGAGAGCCATGCAATCCTTTTCACGTCGCGTTACAGCGCCGGCCCAGGGGAACCGAGTCACCTATGTCCGAAGAGTACGTCAACGCTCGCGCGGCCACGCGCTACGCGACCGATTACATCCTGCGCTGGGTCGAAATCGCCAATGAGGTCCACGGTTCGGACCTGCTGTACGCCCTCGTTTTCACCACCCTGTGGGCGGGCAACTGCTCGCATATCCGCGGCGGTCTCTATGCCGAGGTCGACGACATTCCGCCGGATCACGAGCGTCGCCCGCTGACCGTGCGTCAGGTCGCCGATTCGCTGGCCCTGCCCTACGAGACCGTGCGTCGCCGCTTCGTCGAGATGCTGGAAAAGGGCATGGCCCAGCGCGTCGGTCGCGAGGGCTTCATCGTTCCCGCCTCGGCCCTGGCCAAGCCCGAGGTCGTGCAGGGCCTGCGCCGCTCGCACCAGAGCCTGAGCCGCTTCCTCAAGGAATTGAAGACGATCGGGGTCGAGGCGGCGTAAGGCTTATCTCCAGCGACACCGCCGGAGCCCGCATGTCCGCCGACCGCGCCCTTCGGGTCCTCACCTGGTTGATGTTCCTGGTCACCGCCATGACGACCAATGTCGTCGGGGTGCTGATCCCGGAGGTCGCCAGGGCCTATGGGCTGAGCCTGACGCAGGCCGGCGGCCTGCAATACGCCACCATGGCCGGGATCGCTCTGGCCGGCCTGTTTCTGGGCGGCCTCGCCGATCGGCGCGGCCGCCGGCCGACCGTGCTGCTGGGCCTGGCCCTGTTCGCGGTGGCGGCCCTGCTGATCGTCTTCAACCGCGCCCTGGCGCCGCTGCTCTTCCTGCTGTTCGTCAGCGGACTGGCGATTGGCATCTTCAAGACCGGGGCCATCGCCCTGATCGGCGACCTGTCGGCCTCGCCGACCGAACACACCCGGGCCATGAACCTGGTCGAGGGCTTCTTCGCCGTCGGCGCCATCGCTGGTCCGCCAATCGTGGCCAGGCTGCTGGCGCAAGGCCTGCCCTGGGAGGCGCTCTACGGCCTGGCGGGCGTCTTGACCCTGGGGCTGCTGGTCATCGCCGCCCTGGTCCGCTTTCCCGCCCCCAAGGCCGCGAACGATCCCGCCCAGGTCGACCTGCTGGCCGCCCTGGCCATCGCCCGCGATCCGCACGCCCTCGGCTTCGGCGCCTGCATCTTCCTCTATGTCGGGGTCGAGACGGCCGTCTATGTCTGGATGCCCAGCCTGCTGGCCGCCGAGGGCGCCAAGCCCCTGCTGCCCGGCGCCTGGGCCTTGTCGACCTTCTTCGTGCTGCGCGCCGTCGGCCGCTTCGTCGGGGCCTGGACGCTGGAGCGGCTAGGCTGGACCCGCGCCCTGGCCGCCTGCTCGATCGCCATCCTGATCTGCTTCGCCGGAACCCTGGCCGGCGGGCTAAGGAGCGCCGCAGTGCTGCTGCCGCTGTCGGGCCTCTTCATGTCGGTGCTTTATCCGACCCTGAACTCCAAGGCGATCAGCGGCTTTCCGCCCGCCCGGCACGGGACGGCGGCGGGCTTCATCCTGTTCGTGACCTGCCTGTCGGCCGTGCTCTCGCCGCTGGCGATCGGCGCGGCCAGCGATGCGTTCGGCGGCCCGCACGCCGGCTTTGGCCTGGCCACCGCCATGGCGCTGCTGCTGGCGAGCGCGCTGGTCTTCAACCTGATCAAGGATCCCAGCCGCGCGCGGCTGGCCCGCTAGACGCTGGAGCCGCGCACCACCAGCTCGACCGGCGCCAGGGTCGAGGGCGCATCCTCGCCGGCCATGCGGCGGAACAGCAGGTCGACCATCGCCCGCGCCCCGTATTCCAGGTCCTGGCGGACGGTGGTCAGCGGCGGATTGCTGTGACGGGCCAGGACGATGTCGTCGAAGCCGACCACCGACACGTCGCCGGGCACGGTCTTGCCGACCTCGGTCAGGGCGCTGATCGCGGCCAGGGCGATGACGTCCGAGAAGGCGAAGGCGGCGTCGAACGCCACCCCGGTCGCCAGGAAGTCGGCGACCGAGCCCTGCGCCTCGTCCATCGTGTAGGGCGCGGCGACGACCAGGGCCGGGTCGAACGGCAGCCCCGCCTCCGCCAGGCCCTGCTTGTAACCTTCGAAGCGTTGAGCGGCCTCCCGCGCGGGGGCCGCCCCCCGGCAGGGCGGGGGCG
>JAEXJH010000049.1 GCA_023445955.1 Pseudomonadota bacterium | reverse complement strand
GCCGACAGCTCCCCCAGCGGGGGAGCAGATTCCAGGGACGAGGGGACCTTGATGGAGCAGAGCTGGAAACAGGCGAAAGCCGTCTTCGCCGCGGCGCTGGGACCGCCGCTGGTGTGGCTGGTGCTGTTCTTCCTGGCGCCGATGGCGATCGTCTGGGCCTACAGCTTCGGGCACAACGCCGGCCTGACCGAGATCGCCATCACCGGCACGTTCCACAACTACGCCCGGGCGATCGAGCCGCTGTACCTGAAGATCTTCCTGAAGTCGGCCTGGGTGGCCGGGCTGACCACGGGGCTGTGCCTGGTGATCGGCTTCCCGGTGGCCCTGGCCATCACCTTCGCGTCCGACAAGGCCAAGACCTGGCTCTTGCTGCTGATCATGCTGCCGTTCTGGACGAACCTCTTGATCCGCACCTACGCCCTGATCGCCGTGCTGCGCACCGAGGGTTTCGCCAACCAGGGGCTGGAGTGGCTGTGGAAGGGCGGCAGCGGGCTGGCCACGCTGGTCGGCCTGCAGCCGCTGGGCGACTTCCAGCCGCTGGAGCTGCTGCACAACAATTTCGCGGTGATCCTGGGGCTGGTCTACGTGCACCTGCCCTTCATGGTGCTGCCGCTCTATTCGGCCCTGGATCGCCTGGACAAGTCGCTGCTGGAGGCCAGCCTCGACCTCGGCGCCGGGCACATGCGGACCCTGTTCAAGGTGGTCGTGCCGCTGGCCCTGCCGGGCATCGCCTCTGGAATCCTGATCACCTTCATCCCGGCGCTCGGGGCGTATCTGACCCCGGACCTGCTGGGCGGTCCCGACAGCCAGATGATCGCCAATGTCATCGAACGCCAATTCAAGCGCGCCAACGACTGGCCCTTCGGCGCGGCCATGTCGTTCGTGCTGATGTATCTGACCTTCATCGCCATCGCGATCCAGGCGGTCCTGGCCAAGAAGACGCCGGAGGCCAAGGCATGAGCAAGCGCGCCGCTCCCGGTCCCCTCGAATACCTCCGCCGCTGGCAGATGCAGGCCTGGCTGGCGGCCGTGGCGGTCTTCCTCTACGCGCCGCTGGTCGCCCTGATGGCGTTCAGCTTCAACGACAGCCGGCGCAACATCGTCTGGAAGGGCTTCACGCTCAAATATTACGACAAGCTGTTCAACGACTCCGCCCTGCTGGAGGCGTTCGGCAACAGCCTGACCATCGCGGCGGCCTCGACCGTGCTCAGCCTGATCCTGGGAGCCTCGGCGGCGCTGCTGCTGTGGCGCTTCCGCTTCCCCGGCAAGACGGCCCTGGACGGGGCCCTGGCCCTGCCGATCGTGGTGCCCGAGATCTGCATGGGCGTGGCGATGCTGGTGTTCTTCGCCCGGGTCATGCCGTGGCCGCAGGGCCTGCCGTGGCCGCTGAACCTGGGGGCGATCATCATCGCCCACGTGTCGTTCTCGTTCCCGTTCGTGGCGGTGGTCGTGCGCGCCCGCATGGCCAGCTTCAACCGCGAGATGGAAGAGGCCGCCCGCGACCTGGGCGCCGGCGAGTTCCGCACCATCAAGGACGTGATCCTGCCGCACATGGCCCCGTCTCTGGTGGCCGGCGCGCTGCTGGCCTTCACGCTGAGCCTGGACGACTTCGTCATCACCTTCTTCACCGCGGGGCCGGACACGGTGACCTTCCCGGTGAAGGTCTATTCGATGGTCCGCTTCTCGGTGACGCCGGAGGTCAATGCGGCCTCGACGGTGCTGATCGTGCTGACCGTGCTGCTGACCGCGGCGGCGCTGAAACTGCAGGGGGACCCGGCGGCCACGGCTGGCCACGGGGCGGGGGACGCTAAATGAGCAAGCCGATCATCACCTTCGAGAACGTCACCAAGCGCTTCGGCAAGCTGGCGGCGGTCGACAACGTCTCGCTGACCGTGACCGAGGGCGAGTTCTTCGCCCTGCTGGGGCCGTCGGGCTGCGGCAAGACCACCCTGCTGCGGATGCTGGCCGGCTTCGAGACGCCCACCGAGGGCCGGATCCTGATCGACGGCCAGGACATCTCCAACGTGCCGCCCAACAAGCGGCCGGTGAACATGGTGTTCCAGTCCTACGCCGTGTTCCCGCACATGACCGTGGCCGACAACGTCGCCTACGGCCTGGTGGTCGACAAGGTGAGCAAGGCCGAGCGCGACCGCCGCGTCGAGGAGGCCCTGGAGCTGGTGCAGCTGGGCGGCTATGGCGGCCGCAAGCCCGACCAGCTGTCGGGCGGCCAGCGCCAGCGCGTGGCTTTGGCCCGGGCGCTGGTGAAACGCCCCCGTGTGCTGCTGCTGGACGAACCGCTGTCGGCCCTGGACGCCAAGCTGCGCGAGCAGATGCGCACCGAGCTGTGCACCCTGCAGGAAAAGGTCGGCATCACCTTCATCATGGTCACCCACGACCAGGACGAGGCCCTGGCGCTGGCGACCCGCTGCGCCGTGATGAGCAAGGGCGTGCTGCAGCAGGTGGCCACGCCCAACGACCTCTACGAGTTTCCCAACAGCCGGTTCGTGGCCGACTTCATCGGCAGCGTGAACCTGTTCGAGGGCGTGCTGGCGGTTGACGAGCCCAGTCATGCGGTGATCCGCTCGCCCGACCTGCCGGTCGACATCTTCCTGGACCACGGCGTCACCGGTCCGCGCGGCGGCACGGTGTGGGCGGCGATCCGTCCCGAGAAGATCGAGCTGCACAAGAAGGCCGGCGACGAGCCTCCCAACCTCGGCGACGCGCCCAAGGGGACCAACGCCATCGCCGGCGTCATCAGGCACGAGGCCTATCTGGGCGGCTCCTCGACCTACGAGGTCGAGATCAAGGGCGGCCGCCGGATCAAGGTCCAGCGCTCGAACCTGACCCGCTGGGATCAGGAGGATTTCAAGCTGGGCGAGACTGTGTGGCTGTGCTGGCACGCGTGCTCGCCGGCGGTGTTGTTGAGCTGAGAATTCTCCCTCCCCCTTGATGGGGGAGGGCCGGGGTGGGGGTGATGCGGCGGTTCGGCCGAGCTGGGTTCGGACGCGGTGTCACCCCCATCCCCAACCCTTCCCCCATCCAAGGGGGAAGGGAGCAAAAAGAGAAAATTGTACAGGGAAGCCCACCGATGACCGTCCCGATCCGCAACCACGACATCGCCGAACTCCGACGCCTGGACGTCGCCCACCACCTGCCGGCCCAGGCCGACCACAAGGTTATCGCCGAGCTGGGCGGCAGCCGGATCATCACCCGGGCCGACGGCGTCTACATCCACGATGGCGAGGGGCACCAGATCCTGGACGGCATGGCCGGCCTGTGGTGCGTCAATGTCGGCTACGGCCGCAAGGAGCTGGCCGACGCGGCCTACGAGCAGATGCTGGAGCTGCCGTACTACAATACGTTCTTCAAGACCGCGACGCCGCCGACCGTGACCCTGGCGGCCAAGATCGCCCAGAAGATGGGCGGGCATCTCAGCCACGTGTTCTTCAACTCGTCGGGCTCGGAGGCCAACGACACGGTCTTCCGCCTGGTGCGCCACTACTGGAAGCTCAAGGAGCAGCCGTCGCGGACGGTCTTCATCAGCCGCTGGAACGCCTATCACGGCTCGACCGTGGCCGGCGTCTCGCTGGGCGGCATGAAGCACATGCACAAGCAGGGCGACCTGCCGATCCCGGGCGTCGAGCACGTCATGCAGCCGTACGCGTTCGGCGACGGCTTCGGCGAGGACCCGGCCGCCTTCCGTGATCGCGCGGTCAAGGAGATCGAGGACAAGATCCTCGAGGTCGGCCCCGAGAACGTCGCCGCCTTCATCGGTGAGCCCGTGCAAGGCGCGGGCGGGGTGATCATCCCGCCGGACGGCTACTGGCCGGCGGTCGAGGCCCTGTGCCGCAAGTACGGGATCCTCTTGGTCTGCGACGAGGTGATCTGCGGCTTCGGGCGCCTGGGCGAGTGGTTCGGCCACCAGCACTACGGCATCAAGCCGGACCTGATCGCCATGGCCAAGGGCCTGTCCTCCGGCTACCTGCCGATCTCGGCCGTTGGTGTCGCCGACCACATCGTTGCCGAGCTGCGCGAGAAGGGCGGCGACTTCATCCACGGCTTTACCTACTCGGGCCACCCGACCTGCGCGGCGGTGGCGCTGAAGAACATCGAGATCCTGGAGCGCGAGAACCTCATCGAGCGCACCCGCGATGACACCGGCCCCTACCTGGCCAAGGCGCTCGCCTCGCTGAACGACCACCCGCTGGTCGGCGAGACCCGGTCGCTCGGCCTGATCGGCGCCGTCGAGATCGTCCGCGAAAAGGGGACCAACCATCGCTTCCTCGACAAGGAAGGCGAGGCCGGTCCGATCGTTCGCGACCTATGCATCAAGAACGGCCTGATGGTCCGCGCCATCCGCGACAGCATCGTCTGCTGCCCGCCGCTGATCATCACCCACGCCGAGATCGACAAACTTGTCGCCATCATCCGTCAGTCTCTGACCGAGGCCGAGCCCGTGCTCCGCGCCCTGAAACCGGAGGCGGCGGCATGAAGCCCAAGCACAACAAGGCCAAGCGCGAGACCACGCTCGACCGGGGCGTCTCGACGCTGGAGGAGGCGCAGGCCTGGTTCGCGCGGCAGAACATTGAGGAGATCGAGTGCGTGGTGCCCGATCTGGCCGGCGTGGCGCGCGGCAAGATCATGCCGGTGCGCAAGTTCTTAGGCACCCCCTCGATGAATCTGCCGCTGGCGGTGTTCTACCAGACCATCGCCGGGGAGTTCCCCGAGTTCGAGGGCGCGGTGAACGCGGTGCAGGCCGACACCGACATCTTCCTGACCCCGGACTTCGCGACCCTGGCGGCGGTGCCGTGGGCGCAGGACCCGACGGCCCAGGTGATCCACGACGCCTTCCATCCTGACGGCCGTCCCGTCGAGGAGGCCCCGCGCCAGGTGCTGCGCCGGGTGCTGGCGCTCTATGCCGAGCGGGGCTGGAACCCGATCGTCGCGCCGGAGATCGAGTTCTACCTGGTCGAGCGCAACACCGATCCGGACTATCCGCTGAAGCCGCCGATCGGCCGCTCGGGGCGTCCCGAGACCGGGCGTCAGGGCTATTCGATCAGCGCGGTCAACGAGTTCGATGCGCTGTTCGAGGACATGTACGAGTACTCCGAGCGCCAGGGGCTGGAGATCGACACCCTGATCCACGAGAGCGGCGTGGCGCAGATGGAGATCAACCTGCGTCACGGCCATCCGCTGGAGCTGGCCGACCAGGTGTTCATGATGAAGCGCACGATCCGCGAGGCGGCGCTGGAGCACGAGATCTACGCCACCTTCATGGCCAAGCCGATGGCCAGCGAGCCGGGCAGCGCCATGCACATCCACCAGTCGATCGTCGACCGGAAGGGCCGCAACCTGTTCTCCGACGAGGACGGGCAGGAGACCGAGCTCTTCCACGGCTTCATCGGCGGCCAGCAGAAATACTTGCCGGCGATCATGGCCATCCTGGCGCCGTACGTGAATTCCTACCGCCGGATCGCGCGGGACTCAGGCGCGCCGGTCAACACCCAGTGGGGCTACGACAACCGCACCTGCGGCCTGCGCGTGCCGCCGTCGGATCCGGCCAACCGCCGCCTGGAAAACCGCATTCCCTCGTCGGACGCCAATCCGTACCTGGCGATCGCGGCGGTGCTGGCCTGCGGTTATCTGGGCATGGTCGACGGGCTCAAGCCCAGCGATCCGGTCGCGACCGACGCCAGCGTGGCGGGCGTGCAGCTGCCGCGCAGCCTGTCGGAATCCCTGCGCCTGTTCGAGGCCTGCAAGCCGCTGGTCGAGATCCTGGGGCCGACCTTCTGCCAGGCCTATGACCGCGTGAAACAGGCCGAGTACGAGACCTTCATGCGCACGATCAGCCCGTGGGAGCGGGAGTTCCTGCTGCTGAATGTCTGACGTCTACGGCGCGGGGAACTGGTACGCCGCGACGGCGGGCGAAGCGCCCGAGCGGCCACCGCTGACGGGCGATATGTCGGTCGATGTCTGCATCGTCGGGGCGGGTTTCACCGGCCTCGGCGCGGCCATGGCGCTAGCTGGGCGGGCAAGCGTCGTTGTGCTGGAGGCCGGCCGGGTCGGCTGCGCAGCGAGTGGGCGCAATGGCGGGCAGGTTCATACCGGCCAGCGGCGCGACCAGGCCTGGCTGGAGAAGGCCGTCGGCCGCGACGATGCGATGGCGCTGTGGCGCTTGGCCGAAGACGCCCGGGCGCACTTCCAGACCCTGACCGACAGCATCGCCTGCGACTGGCGTCCGGGCATGATCCACGCTCGCCACAAGCCAAACGGCGAGGCCGAGGACGCGGCCTATGCGGCGCTGATGGCTGAGCGCTATGGCTACGACCAACTAGCGCTGATCGGCGAGGCCGACCTCGCCGCCGAGCTGGGGACGGACGTCTACCATGGTGGTCTGGTCGATCGCGGCGGCGGCCATGTGCATCCTCTGAAGCTGGCTCAGGGCATGGCGCGGGGGCTGACGATCCACGAGAACACTCGCGCCGAGACCTGGCGACGCGAGGGCGGCAAGATCGTGGTCGAGACCGCGACCGGCCGGGTCATCTGCGACCAGCTGATCCTCAGCGGCGATGGCTTGCTGAACGCCATGGCGGGCAAGGCGCGGGCGCGGGTGATGCCGATCAACAACTTCATCGCCGTCACCGCCCCGCTGGACGACGCGGCCGAGACGATCATCCGCTCGAACGCGGCGGTGTCGGACAGCCGCTTCGTCGTGAACTACTTCCGCAAGACGCCCGATGGCCGGCTGCTGTTCGGCGGTGGCGAGAACTACCGGCCGGGGTTTCCGAGCGACATCGCCGGCATGGTCCGCAAGAACCTGGCCAAGGTCTATCCGCAGCTGGCCGACATACCGATCACCCACGCCTGGGGCGGCACGCTGGGCATCACCATGAGTCGCATGCCCTTCGTCGGCGAGGTCGCGCCGGGCGTGCGCGCGGCGTCCGGCTATTCGGGGCAGGGGGTGATGTTGGCGCCGTATGTCGGCAAGCTGCTGGCCGACGCAGCGCTGGGCGACACCGCCGGGGTCGAGCTGCTGTCTCGCGTTCCAACCCCGCCGTTCCCGGGCGGCCGCCCGTTGCGCTGGCCGCTGACGGTGGCGGGCTTGACCTGGTACGCGCTGAGGGATCGTCTGTAGGGCGGGCAGGGGAGGCCCAAGCCATGTTCAGATCGACCTTGATCGCCGCCGCCGCGCTGCTGGCGCTGGCCGGACCGACGCACGCCGAGCAGACGCGCAGCTGGAAGGATTTTCCGGGCGTCTCGAACACGTCCTATGTCGACGCCGCCGGCCAGAAGGCGCTGCAGCTGTCGATGGATATCCCGGCCACGCCGCACCAGGTGTTCGACGCCTTCGCCACCACCGAAGGCTTCAAGAGCTGGGCGGTCGCCGTTGCCAAGGTCGACCTGCGCACCGGCGGCGACATCGAGGCCAGCTACGACCCCAAGGCCAAGATCGGCGATCCGGGCAACATCAAGAACCAGATCGTCACCTTCATCCCCGACCACCTGCTGGTGATTCGCAACGTCCAGGCCCCCGAGGGCTTCCCGGGCAAGGGCGAGTTCCAGAAGACCGTGACGATCATCGAGCTGACCCCGATCGAGGGCGGCACGCGCGTGCGGCTGACCAACACCGGCTATGGCGACAGCGACGAGGCCAGGACGGTGTACGGGCATTTCGAGTGGGGCAATGCGTACACGCTGGCGGAGCTGAAGAAGAAGTTCGCCAAGTAATCTCCTCCCCCGCTGGGGGAGGTGGCCCGCAGGGCCGGAGGG
>JAEXJH010000048.1 GCA_023445955.1 Pseudomonadota bacterium | reverse complement strand
TGCCCATGGCCGCGAACTCGGCGCGCCAGCGGGCGTCGCTCCCAAAGTCCCGCTCGATGGCGGCGGCCAGCGCCGCGCCCGGCTTGGACGGCGCGCCCAGGCCGGCGAAGTACAGCTCGTGCAGGATCATCGAATTCCAGGCGATCAGCTCCTCGCGCTTGAGGCCGTTCAGCAGGAACGTCGGCGCGGCGGCGGGGTCGAGTCCGGCGAGCTGTGCGTCGATGGCCCCCAAGCGCTTCACGGCGCCGACGTAGTTGTTGTCGTGGTGGCTGGTGAGCAGCTTTTCCGACAGGCCGGTGATCGTCTTGGGATCGAACGGCAGGGCTTGAGGCGCGAAGCCGGGCGTGGCCTTGGTCTGGGCCAAAGCCGGCGCTGCGGGAGCGGCGGCGAGCGCGCCGACCAGAGCCGCTCCCGCCAGGACCTGGCGACGATCAGCACGAAACTCGGTCATGGGTGGTTTCCTGTTAGCGAGGGATGGAAGACGTGGAACGGCAGGAACTCTCGGCCAGCTCGTTCAGCAGTTCGCCGAGACGCTGGTCGAGATCGGCTTTGGCGCGATCATAGTCCGTGACCCAGGACGGCGTGCGCCAGGCGCGGGCTTCCGAAAGCCCCGGCGCCGCGGCGGCCTCGTCGAAGGCGATGACGATGTCGGCCCAGGCCGCATCCGCCAGCGCGAAAGTCCGCGCGGGCTCTGAAGTCGGCTCGATCCCGTCGGCGTGCAGTCGCTCGGCAAGCTCGGGATAGAGATGATCCTCGATCTTGAGCCCGCGCGATCGCACCTCGATGGGGACTTGCCAGGCCGGCGCCTTCCTCCTCAGAACCTCACGTGCGATGGCGCTCTTCACCGTCCCCGCCGGGCAGACGAAGAGCACGCGGTAAGGGGCGCAAGCTCTGGGATTGGCGCTGGCGCTGACACTCGTGCTGTCGCCGGCGCTGGCCACGCCAGGCAGCAACAAGAGTCCGAAGACCAGCGCGCTTCGGCGACTCAAGCCGGAGCGATGGCCGCCCATGCTCGAGGATTTCAGAACTTGACGCATGATCGCTCGATCGCCGTCTGGGGAAATGTCCTCCCAGTCTGCCCGCGAAGTTTAAGGCAGTTTTAGAGGCCGGCCGCTCTTCGGCGCCCCTTAAAACAGCCGTAAAAGAACCCGCGCCCTATCGCGTTGAGAGGAAGCGAGGAGCCATGCGCCTGCTGGTGATCGAGGATGAGCGGCGGATCGCCGAACTGGTCGCCGAGGGACTGCGCCAGGCCAGCTTCGTGGTCGATACGGTGGCGACGGTGGCCGACGCGCAGGCCGCGCTGGAACTGACAAGCTACGACGCGGCGGTGCTCGATCTGGGCCTGCCCGACGGCGACGGTCTTCGCCTGCTCACGGCGCTGCGGCGCAAACCCGACACGCCTCCGATCCTCGTCCTGACCGCACGCGACACCGTAGAGGATCGCGTCGCGGGGCTAGACGCCGGCGCGGACGACTATCTCATCAAGCCCTTCGCCATGGTCGAGGTGGTCGCCCGCGTGAAGGCGCTCTTACGGCGTCCCGGCGGGCCGCTCGGCGTTCGCCTGGAGGCCGGCAATCTGGTGCTCGACACCGTGGGGCGCGATGTCGAAGTCGACGGCCAGGTCGTGCCGCTCGCCCGGCAGGAGATCGCCATCCTGGAGCACCTGATCCGCCGTCTCGGAAGGGTCGTGCCCAAGGCCGTACTGGAAGAGAAGCTCTACGGCATGGGCGACGAGCTGGGCTCCAACGCCATTCCGGTCCACGTCCATCACCTGCGGCGCAAGCTGATCGAGGCCAAGGCCGTCTGCGCCATCCATACGGTGCGCGGCGTCGGCTACTTCCTGGAGGAGCAGGCATGAAGCGCGCGTCCTGGCCTCGCTCTCTGGAAGGCCGGCTGCTGCTCCGGCTGGGCGTGCTGCTGGGCGTCACCTTGATCGGGGGCTTGGCCTCGGGCATCGGCGCGGCCCTTCATGCGGCCAAGACGCTCGCGGACGACGGCATGGCCGACAAGTTCGTCGCCGAGTTCATGGGCGACGTCGGTTGGATGTTCCCGGTCCTGACCCTCGCCGTCCTGGTCATCGCCGCCTGGACCCTCCGAGCCAGCCTGAAGCCGTTGCGCGCGGTCTCGACCCAGGCGGCGGCGATAACGCCCGGCGCCATCGCCGTCCGCCTCCCGATCGAGGACCTTCCGCTGGAACTGCAGCCGGTCGTCATGGCCGTGAACGAGGCCCTGGACCGTCTGGCCAAGGGCTTCGAGACCCAGCGTCAGTTCACGGCCGACGCCGCCCACGAACTGCGCACGCCCTTGGCCATTCTCACGGCGGGCTTGGAAAACCTGCCGACCACCGGCGAGATCGAGCGCTTGCGGCTCGACGCCGAGCGTATGAACCGCCTCGTCGCCCAGCTGCTGGGCGTGGCCAGGCTCGATGGGCAGCCTCTCGACGTCAGCCAGACGGTCGATCTGGGCGAGGTGGCGGCGCGGGTCGTCGAGCGCTTCGCGCCCTTGGCGGCCAAGACCGGGTGCAGCCTGGCGTTCGAGCCAGCCGCCAGCCCGGTGCTGGTGACAGGCAATACCGACGCCCTGGGCGATGCGATCCGCAATCTGGTGGAGAACGCCATCGCCCATAGCCCGCCGGGACAGGAGGTCACCGTCGGCGTCGACACGGCCGGCGCCGTCTGGGTCGTCGACCAAGGTCCGGGCGTGCCGCTGGAGGACCGGGACCGCATCTTCGAGCGCTTCTGGCGCAGCCGGGAGC
>JAEXJH010000047.1 GCA_023445955.1 Pseudomonadota bacterium | reverse complement strand
GACTACGCCCGCGCTCTGCTGAAGGTGTCGCACGCGACTCTGGCCTCGCCCCTGGCCTGTGGCTGGGGGGCGCATCCGCTGGTGCTGCGCGTCGGCTTCGTGGGCCGGACCGAGCCCAGCCGACGACGCCAGATCGCCGGCTATGTCTTCCTGCCGCTGATGGCGATCGCGACCTTCCTGGTCATCTGGACTCAGGCTCCGCGCGGCTTCGACTCGCTGGCCCTGGCCCCGGACGCGCTCTACGTCCCCAGCGCCGAGCAGGGCTGGAAGCTGCCCTAACCCAGGAACAGCTTCACGTACTCGTCGGCCGGGCGGCGGGTGATCGTGTCGTTAATCCAGAAGTCGACCACCCCGTCCTTGTCGGGTTTGGGCAAGCGCACGCCGCCCACGCGCATGCGGTCGAACAGGCCCTCGGCGACCTTGGGCTTCACGACCAGCTGGCGGATGTTCGAGGCGTTCGGCGCCGGCTTCAGCTTGGCCGCGCCGGCCTTGTCCAACGCGGCGAACACCTGGTCGGCGGTGGCGTAGGCGGCCTTCTGGCGGGCCTGGAAATCGTCCAGCGCCGCCAGGGCCAGCACCGCGCTCTCCCAGCCCTGGTAAATGGTGCCGCCGAACTGGTGACGCAGGGCGCGGACCTTGGCGATGTCGGCCTTGCTCCCGGCCAGCACCGCCCCGAACGGCGCGTCCAGGTACTTGTAGAGCGAGACATAGACCGTATCGAACAGCGCCGCCGCGCCGGTCACGTCATAGCTGGGCGGGGCCAGCAGCAGGCGCGCGCCGTCCAGGTGCAGGCGGATGTTCTTGGACTTGGCGTAGGCCGAGATCGCGGCGAGGTCCGACACCGCCAGCAGCTCGCCATGGGCGCGGCGCACCGGGCTCTCCAGCGAGATGGCGCCGATCTTTAGCGGGTACGGCCCGTTCTCGGCCTCGTCGACAGCGGCCTTGATCTCGTCCAGCGACGGACCGGCGCGGCCGGGGGCCAGGTCGATCAGGTTCAGGCCTGACAAGAGCTGGGTCGCGTCGCTCTCGTCGCGATAGAGATGGCTCTCATGCTGGACGATGACCCGCGTGGCGTCGCCGGCCAGGATGCGCACGGCGACGTGGTTGGCCAGGGTGCCGGTGGGTAGGAAGGCGCAGTCCTCCTTGCCCAACAGGGCCGCGAACCGTTGCTCTAGCTCCGTCACCGCGCCGCCCGAGAGGTAACCGTCGCGCGGCTTGCCCTTCTGCACCAGCTCCGCCAGGCGCGTGGCGGTGCGGACGGCGTCGGACGGGGCGCTGTCGCCGACCAGCCAGACGCTCTTGGCGTCGACCGGCGGGAACGGCGGCGGCGCGGGCTGGGCCTGGGCGAGGGCGGCGGCAGGCGTTAGCGCCAGCGACCCAACGAGAAACTGGCGGCGATCCATCAGACGCTCCTACTCCACCCGCGGCAGAACCAGCGCCACCCGCAGCCCAGGCCCCATGCCGTTGTATTCGCCAGGCCCTTCGGCCAGCTCCAAGCGCCCGCCGTGCGAGACGGCCACCGCGCTCACCAGCGACAGGCCCAGGCCCGCACCGGGCTCGCTGCGGCTGTTTTCCAGGCGCACGAAGCGCTGGACCACGCGGGGTCGGTCGGCTTCTGGCACGCCGGGGCCGGTGTCGGTGACCGAGAACTCCAGCTCGCCCGACGAGGTGCGGCGCGCGCGCAGCATGATCGCCCCGCCTTCCGGTGTATATTTGATGGCGTTGTCGAGGATGTTGGCCAGCGCCTGGGCCAGGAACTCGCGGTTGCCCTTGATGTTCAGGGCCGGGACGATCTCGGCCTTGAAGTCCAGGCCCTTGTCCTCGCACGAGAACTCGTAGAGCTCGGCCATGTCGGTGGCCAACTCCGAGGCGTCGAAATTGCGCTGGTCGGGCGCCGAGCCGGCGGCCTGCAGGCGGGCGATGGCCAGGACGGCGTTGAAGGTCTTCAGCACCCCGTCGGCGTCCTGCAGCGCCGTCTCCAGCGCCGCCACCGGATCGCCCTTGCCGTTCTCGGCGTCGATCAGGGCGACCTCCATGCGGGCGCGGAGGCGGGTTAGGGGCGAGCGCAGGTCGTGGGCGATGGCGTCGCCAGCGTGGCGCAGGCCACCCATCAGACGCTCGATGCGGTCGAGCATGTCGTTCAGGCCCTCGGCCAGCTCGTCATACTCGTCGCGCGTGCCACGCACCCGAGCGCGGGCGTGCAGGTCGCCGGCGCGCACGTCGTTGACCACGTCCACCAGCCCCTGCATCGAGCGGCTGACATTGCGGCTGATCAGGATGCCGCCGGCCATGCCCAGCAGGATGACCAGCGCCCCCGCGCCCCACAGGGCCCGGACGATCTTGCGGACATAGGCCTCGGACGCGTCGACATCGGCCCCGACGAACAGGATCTCGCCGTGGTCCAGCCGCTGCTGCACCCCGCGCGCGGCGGCCTTGACCTCGGCCCCGTCCAGGTCGGTCTCGGTGACCTTGAAACTGGCCCACTGCGGACCGTCGCCGGAGAAATCGCTGACCGGCGACTCCTCGATCGAGCCCGAGATGCGCTTGCCGCTCTTGTCGGCCAGGAAATAGAGGAACGGCTTTTCGCCCGTAGCCCGCTCGACGATGGTCTGGTTCAGAGCGTCGACGCCGCCCTGGCGATAGGCCGCCTCCAGGCTCTCGAACTCACGGCTGATCTCGGCCTGGGCGCGGCGGTTCACCTCGCCCGCCGTGGCCACATAGATGTAGCCCAGGAAGGCGCTGGCGGCCGCCGCGAACAGGGCCAGGAACAGCAGGGTCAGCCGGAACGGCGTGGTGCGGAGAAGGCGCGGCAGACGCATGGCAAGTTCCGACGGCTAGGCCGCCGCCAATCTCCTACGGATCGAGCCGGTAGCCGGCGCCGCGCACCGTCTGCAGCATGGCCCGATCGAAGCCCTTGTCGATCTTCGAACGCAGGCGCGAGATGTGCACGTCGATGACGTTGGTCTGCGGGTCGAAATGGTATTCCCAGACCTTTTCCAGCAGCATGGTGCGGGTCACCGACTGGCCGGCGTGGCGCATCATGAATTCCAAGAGCTGGAATTCGCGGGGCTGGAGATCGATCTCCTTGCCCTGGCGATGGACCGTCCGGTTGATCAGGTTCATCTCCAGCTCGCCGACCTTGAGGGTCGTGGCGACGGCGCCGGTCTCGCGGCGGCGCGACAGGGCCTCGACGCGCGCCATCAGCTCGGGAAAGGCGTACGGCTTGACCAGATAGTCTTCGGCGCCGGCCTTCAGGCCCACCACGCGGTCATTGACTTCGCCCAGGGCCGACAGGAACAGCACCGGCGTCTGGTCGCCCTCGCGGCGCAGGGTCTCGACGACGGTGACGCCATCCATCTTGGGCATCATGCGGTCGACGACCAGAACGTCGAAGCCGCCCTTCTGGGCCTCGCCCAGGCCGGCTTCGCCGTCGGGCGCGTGCTCGACGTCATAGCCGGCTTCCTTCAGCCCGTGCGCCATAGCGGCGGCGGCTTCCAGGTCGTCTTCGATAATCAGAATACGCATCGTCAGAGCCCCTCAGGCGCGAGCACAGCGGTGGAACGAGCGACGTTCTCCCGATTCCTGCCATCGCGCGACAGTTGTGAGGTTGATAGCGGTTTCGACGACCCGCGTAACTTAAACCTTGGACAGAAAAAGCCCCGCCTCGATCTCTCGAAGCGGGGCTCTGTCGTCTAGCGGTGCACGAGCTTTACGGCGCGATCTTCAGCGGCACGAAGACCGGGCGGTTCTGGCGGATCACCTTGACCAGCACGCTGTTGCGGCCAGCCTTCTTGGCGGCGGCCACGGCGTTGTTGACGTCGATGACGCTGGCGACGGCCGTGCCGTTGATGTTCGAGAGGACATCGCCCTTAGCCAGGCCCTTCTCGCCCGCGTCGCTGTCGCCCTTCACGCCGGCGATCAGCAGGCCCTTGATCTCGCTGTCGATCTTGTAGGTCTGGCGCGAGGCCGCATCGATCGGGGCCAGGGTCAGACCCAGCGCGTCGACCTTCTGGCTGACGGGCTTGTCCGGCGTCGGCGCGGCGCCGCCGTCCTTGTCGTCCTCGTCGTCGTTCAGGCCCAGGGCGTTCTCGGCCGGACGGGTGCCCGACTTGACGTCGACGACGCGCGTCTTGCCGTCGCGGATGATCGACATCTTGATCGTCTCGCCCGGACGGGCCTTGGCCACTTCGCGGGTCAGTTCCGAGCGGTTGGCGATGGTCACGCCATTGACGCCCGTCAGGATGTCGTCCGGCAGCAGGCCGGCCTTGGCGGCGGGACCGCCCGGGACCAGCTCGGCGACGATCGCGCCCTTCACGTCCTTCAGGCCCAGGGCCTCGGCTGACTCGGCGCTGAAGTCCTGGATGGTGACGCCGATATAGCCGCGCACGACCTTGCCGCCCGAGATCAGCTGCTTGGCGGTGGCTTCGGCAATGTCCGCCGGGATGGCGAAGCCGATGCCGACCGAGCCGCCCGACGGCGAGTAGATGGCGCTGTTGACGCCGATCACGCGGCCATAGATGTCGAACGACGGACCGCCCGAGTTGCCGCGGTTAATCGGCGCGTCGATCTGGATGTAGTTGACGAACGACGAGGTGTTGTCGCCCAGGTCGCGGTTATAGGCCGAGATGATGCCAGCCGTGGCGGTGCCGCCCAGGCCGAACGGGTTGCCGATGGTGATGACCCAGTCGCCGACGCGCGGCTTGGCCTGGTTCTCGAAGTTCACATACGGGAAGTCGGCGCCCTTGGCCTTGGGGTCGATGACCTTGATGACCGCCAGGTCGGTGCCTTCGTCGCGGCCGACCAGGGTGGCCTTCAGCTCGCGGCCGTCCTTCAGCACCACCTGGATGTCGTCGGCGTCGGCCACGACGTGGTTGTTGGTGACGATGTAGCCGTCCGCTGAGATGAAGAAGCCCGAACCGGCCGACTGCTGCTTGGGCGTGGCCGGCGTATCGCCGTCCTCGCCGTCCTGACCTTGCTGACCCGGCTTGCCCTTCTGGCCGCGCGGCACGATGTCGAAACCTTCCAGGCCCGGGATGCGCAGCGCCTGCGGCGAGGCCTTGGAGGTCACGTTGATCTGGACGACCGCGGGAGAAACCTTCTCGAAGATGTCGGCGAACGACATCGGCGCGCCCGGCGGCGGCGCGAAGGCCGGCGAGCCCGCCATCGACGGACGGGCCACGGGGGCCTCGGCCGCGGCCGTTCCCATGCGCATGCCCACACCGGCCAGAGCGGCGCAAGCCACGCCCGCGCCAGCGATGGCGCCCACAACGAAACCCGACTTCCTAGCGGTCATTCTCTGCTTTCCTCACCCACGCGTCCTACGCGTGGTCCCTTTGGATCTGAGAACCTAGTCGTGACGGCGAAAGGTGCAATGGTTCTCGAATTACCTTTGCGTCATTGGAGCTCGCTTCATGCGGCTCCATTTCGGCGCAATCGTGTCAATCGTCTTGCAGCAATTGGCGGACGCGGTCCTCTTCTTCCTGCGAAAGCTCAGTCTGTTCGGCCTCGCGACGCCGCAGCAGGCCGATCATCAGCACGCCGCCGACCAGCAGAACCCCCGCCGGGGCGAGCCAAAGCGCTGCATTACCGGCGGAAAAGCGCGGCTTCAGCAGCACGAACTCGCCATAGCGCTGCACAAGGAACGCGCGGATCTCGCCATCGCTGCGACCAGCCTTGACCTGTTCGCGGACAATTCGCCGCAGGTCACCGGCCAGCTGAGCCTCCGAGTCGTCGATCGACTCGTTCTGGCAGACCAGGCAGCGGACTTCCTTGAACAGAACACGGGCGCGGGATTCCTGCGCCGGATCGGGCAGGCGCTCGGACGGTTCGGAGGCGCTGCCCATCAGGGCGACGGCGGCGATGGCCACCAGAACGGCGCGGAGGCGGCTCATCCCACGGTCTCCTGCGCGCGTTGCCCGACGCCCAGGCGCACGCGGCGGTCGGACAGCGACACCACCCCGCCCAGGGCCATGATCAGCGGGCCCAGGAAGATCAACCGCACCCACGGGTTCACATAGGCGCGGACCAGCCAGGCCGGCTTGCCGCCCTCGCCCGCCCGGCGCTCGCCCAGCACGACATAGATATCGTCCAGCATGCGCGGGCAGATGGCGACTTCCGAGGTGGTCTGGCCGCCGGTCGGATAGAAGCGGCGCTCGGGCTCGGCGTGGCAGACCAGGACGCCGGCCTTGTTGACGACCTTCACGATCCCACGCTCGGCCAGGTAGTTCGGCCCCTCGACGGTGCCGACATCGGTCAGGGTCAGGGTATATGCGCCCAGGGCGTGGCTGTCGTTCAAGCTCAGCGCCTGGGCGGCCTCGACGCGCCAGGCGGTCTCGAACGAGGCCCCCAGCACGAAGATCCCCAGACCCGCGTGCGCCAGGGTCGTGCCCCAGGCGCCGCGCGGCATGCCCTTGGCGCGACGGAGGCTCTCGGCGGCGGGGGCGCGCAGCAGCTTCAGGCGCTCGGCCATCTCCAGCAGCGCGCCGCCCAGCAGCCAGAAGCCGAGGGCGAGGCCCGCGCTGGCCAGGACCTTGCGCGGCTGCACCACGCCATAGGCCACAAGGCCCAGCGCGGCCGCCACGGCCAGCACGATCCAGAGCTTGCGGGCCACGCCCTTGGCGTCGCCGCGCTTCCAGGCCAGCAGCGGCCCGGCCGGCAGGACGCAGAAGGCCAGGATCATCAGCGGCACGAAGGTCAGGTTGAAGAATGGCGTACCGACCGAGACGGCCTCACCGTCCATGGCCTCGCGGATCAGCGGATACAGCGTGCCCAGCAGCACCACCGCCGTCGCCGTCGACAGCAGGATGTTGTTGAGCACGATAGCGCTCTCGCGGCTCACCGGGCGGAACTGACCGCCGGGGTTGAGGTTGCCGGCGCGCAGACCAAACAGCAGGAAGCCCGCGCCCGCCGCCACGCCCATCATGATCAGCAGCAAGACGCCGCGCGTCGGGTCGACGGCGAAGGCGTGGACGCTGGTCAGCACGCCCGAGCGCACCAGGAAGGCGCCCAGCATCGAGAAGGTGAAGGCCGCCAGGGCCAGGAACGCCGTCCAGCCCGGCAGCGCCCCGCGCTTTTCGGTGACGATGGCCGAGTGCAGCAGGGCCGCGCCGATCAGCCACGGCATGAAGCTGGCGTTCTCGACCGGGTCCCAGAACCACCAGCCGCCCCAGCCCAGCTCGTAATAGGCCCAGAAGGCCCCGAGCGTGATGCCGACGGTCAGCAGGCTCCAGGCCGCCAGGGTCCAAGGCCGCACCCAGCGCGCCCAGGCCGCGTCGATCCGGCCCTCGATGAGCGCAGCCAGCGACAGCGAATAGACGACGGAGAAGCCGACATAGCCGCTGTAGAGGAACGGCGGGTGCACCGCGAGCGCCCAGTCCTGCAGGAGTGGGTTGAGTGAGCGGCCCTCGACGGGGATATCGACCAGGCGCTCCAGGGGGTTCGAGGCGAACACGGTATAGGCCAGGAACATCACGCCCAGCGCGCCCAGGATGGCGATGGCATAAGCCCGCAGACGCGGCGGCAGGCTGTCGCCGAAGAAGGCCATGGCCGCGCCGTAGCCGGTCAGAACCAGGCACCACAGCAGCATCGAGCCTTCGTGGCTGCCCCAGGCGCCGGCCACTTTGTAGAGCAGCGGCTTGGCGGTGTGGGAGTTGGCCGCGACATTGGCCACCGAGAAGTCCGAGACCACGAACGCGTGGATCAACGCCGCAAAGGCCACGGCCACCGCGACGAAGGTCGCCACCGCCGCGCCGCGTCCGGCGCCGGCCAGCACCGGCGAGCGCCGCGCGCCGCCGACGGCCGACAGGCCGGTCTGGGCGATCGACAGCATCAGCGACAGGATCAGGGCGAACGCGCCCAGTTCGACGATCATGTCGTGGGCTTTCCGTAGCTAGGAGCAGCCGCCCCGTCACCCCGCCACTCGCCCTGCTTCTTCAGCGCCTTGGCGACATCGCGGGGCATGTAGCGTTCGTCGTGCTTGGCCAGCACCTGCTTGGCGACGAATACGCCGCGCTCATCGAACGTCCCCTCGGCGACGATTCCCTGCCCTTCGCGGAACAGGTCCGGCAGGTCGCCGTGATAGCTGACCTTCGCCGTGGCCTTCTGGTCGGCGACCACGAACTCGACGTCGCCGCCGGGACGCTTGACCACGCTGCCATGCTGGACGAGGCCTCCCAGCTGCACCTTGCGGCCGGGGGCGACGTGCGCCTCCTGGGCCTGGGCCGGCGTGTAGAACAGCGAGATGCTGTCGCGCAGGCCGTACATGGCCAGGCCCACGGCCAGGGCCAGCACCGGCGCGACGGCCAGGATGATGGTCAGGCGCCGACGCGCCTTGCGGGATTTCGGCCAGAAACTCATGGGGCGATCTTCTGCGGAGGCGTATCGGCGGCCTGGCGGAGCGCGGCGATCACCTTGGGCTGGTCCTTGAACCGGGCGGAGGCGGAGGCCAGCGCCGCGTCGCGCTTGGCCGTCTCGCCCAGCACGGCATAGGCGCGGACCAGGCGCACCCAGCCGTCGGCGTCGTCGGGGCTCTGGGCCAGGCGCGCGGCCAGGCCCTCGACCATGCCGGCGATCATGCCCTGCACCTGCGGGTTGGCGTCGGCGGCCGGCTGGTCGCTGGGCAGGCGGCCGGCAGCCTCGACCTGGGCGATCTCCTGGCCCAGAGCCGTGCGGCCCGGATCGTTGGCGGCCAGGCCAGCCTGGAGGGCGCGCCAGTCGGCGACACCGCCGGCCACGTCGCCGTCGGCGATCTTGCCGCGACCCAGGTAGTACCGCGCGCGGATGTCGTTCGGCGCGACCTTCAGCGCCTCGCCGAAGGCCAGCTTGGCGTCGGCGCCCACCTGCCCCTTGGCCTCCATGACGAAGGTCTCGCCCAGCAGACTCCAGAGGTCGCCGCGCTTGGGGGCCAGGCGGACGGCCTTGCGCAGCGCGGCCTCGGCGCCGGGCAGGTCGCCGGCGGCGGCGCGGGCCTTGGCCAGGAACGCCAGCGGCTCGGGATCGGTCGGGCGCTCGGCGGCGACCCCTTCCAGCACGGCGGCGATCTTGGCGGGCTCCAGCGTGGACGGGTCGGCGGCTTTCCATTCCGCCACGCGCTTGGCGTAGGGCTGGTCGGCCATCTCGGGCTTGCCCAGGGCGACATAGAGGCCGACGGCGGCCACGCAGGCCGCGCCGGTGGCGATGACGGCCGCCTTGCGCGGGCCGGCGCCGTCGCGCTCCCAGGT
>JAEXJH010000046.1 GCA_023445955.1 Pseudomonadota bacterium | reverse complement strand
CCTTATCGCGCAGTCGCCGCGTTTCGATCGCCACGCGGCGTTCACGCCGCTCCAAGCGCGCGCGCCAAGAAGGGCGCCGTGCGACTCTCGGCGACGCGCGCGACCACCCCCGGCGGCCCGCTGGCGACAATGTTCCCACCTTCGTCGCCGGCGCCTGGACCGATATCGATCACCCAGTCACTTGCCGCCGCCACGCTCATGTCGTGATCGACGATGATCACCGTGTTGCCCGCCTCCACCAAGGCGTTCAGTTGCTTCAAGAGTCGTTCGACGTCGGTGGGATGCAGCCCCGTCGTCGGCTCGTCCAGCACATAGAGGGCGCCACCGCGCTGCGCGCGCTGAAGCTCGGTGGCCAGCTTGACCCTCTGAGCCTCACCACCTGACAACTCCGTGGCCGGCTGTCCCAACCGAAGATAGTTGAGACCCACGTCGCGAAGGACGGTCAGGGCGCGACGGACCGTCGGCGCGTCCGAGAAGAAGTCCCAGGCGGTTTCGACCGTCATGCCCAGGATGTCGGCGATGGTCTTGTCACGATAACGGATCTCCAGGGTCTTTTCGTTGTAGCGCGCGCCATGACAGGCGGGGCACGGCGCATAGACGCTGGGAAGGAACAGGAGCTCGACCATCACGAAGCCCTCACCTTCACAGTGCGGACAACGGCCCTTGGCGACATTGAACGAGAAGCGGCCCGCGTCGTAGCGGCGGCGCTTGGCTTCCGGCGTCGCGGCGAAGATCGCCCTGACATGGTCGAACAGCCCCGTATAGGTCGCTAGGTTCGAGCGCGGCGTTCGGCCGATGGGCCTCTGATCGACCTGGATCAAGCGTTTGACCGGTCCGAGACCGCCGTCAATCCGTCCCTCGGTCGCAATTGGGGCGTCCCGTTCGAGCGCCGCCTCCGCGTCGATGTCCTCATCAATGGCAGGAGGCGCACCTAACGCCTCGGCGACCAGCTCCACGAGCGCTTGGCTCACCAGGCTGGATTTGCCGGACCCTGATACGCCCGTGACCGTCGTCAAGATGTGGAGCGGAAAGGCGCAGCTGACCTCGCAAAGATTGTTGCGCGTGACATCGGCGAGCCGGAGCCAGTCATCAGCCTCGCGAGGCGAGCGGGCCGCGCCCGCTGGCTTGGCGAACAGGTGGCGCGCCGTCTCCGAGCGCTCGATCTTGGCCAGACCATCCGGCGGCCCGCTGTAGAGGATCTGGCCGCCAAGCTCTCCGGCCGCGGGGCCGACATCCACGATCCAGTCGGCATGGCGCACGACGTCCAGTTCATGCTCAACGACGAACAGCGAGTTTCCCACCGCCTTGAGCGCATCCAGCGCCCTCAACAAGGCTTGGGTGTCGACCGGATGCAGGCCGGCCGACGGCTCGTCGAGCACGTAGAAGACGCCGAACAGATTGGAGACGACCTGTGTCGCCAGTCTTAAGCGCTGCAGCTCCCCCGGCGACAGGGTCGGCGTGCTGCGTTCCAGGGTCAGATAGCCAAGCCCAAGGTCGAGCAGGACCGACAGGCGCTTGCAAAGGTCCGCGGCGATCCGCTCCACGACCATGACTTTCTCGGGATAATGCTGGCCAAGGGCCTTGAGCCTCTCTGCGCGGCCCTCGGCGTACGGCGCGAAGATCTCCGAAAAGGCCTTCAGCGGCTGGCGGGACATCTGCGCGATGTCGAGACCTTCGAAGGTCACCGACAGGGACTCTCGGCGCAGCCGCTTGCCCTCGCACAGCGGGCAGTCGCTGCTGACCATGTAGCGCGCGGCGCGCTTCTTCATCATCGCGCTTTGGGTGGTGGCGAAGCTGTGTGTGACGTGGCGCCGGGCGCTGGAGAACGTGCCCATGTAGCTGGGCTCGGTCTTGCGGCGGATCGCGCGCTGGATCTGCTGATGATCCCAGCCGGGATAGACCGGCACGACCGGCTGTTCGTCGGTGAACAGTATCCAGTCGCGGGTTTTCTTCGGCAGGTCGCGCCAGGGCTTGTCGACGTCGACGCCCAAGGTGATCAGGATGTCGCGCAGGTTCTGGCCGCCCCAGGCCATGGGCCAGGCCGCGACGGCGCGCTCACGGATGGACAGGGAGGGGTCGGGCACCATCGACGCTTCGGTGACCTCGTGGATCCTGCCCAGTCCATGGCATCGCGGACAGGCGCCCTCGGGGGTATTGGTCGAGAACGACTCCGCCTCTAGATGCGGCTGGCTGGCGGGATAGTCGCCGGCGCGCGAATAGAGCATTCGGAGCAGATTGGAGAGCGTCGTGACACTGCCAACGGACGATCGGGTGGTGGGAGAACCCCGTTGCTGCTGCAGGGCGACTGCCGGCGGCAAGCCTTCGATCTCATCGACCTGCGGCACGCTCATCTGGTGAAAGAGGCGCCGCGCGTACGGGGAGACCGACTCCAGGTAGCGGCGCTGGGCCTCCGCATAGAGCGTGCTGAAGGCGAGCGACGATTTTCCAGAGCCCGAGACACCCGTGAAGACCACCAGCGCATTGCGCGGGATGTCCACGTCGACGTTCTTGAGGTTGTGCTCGCGAGCGCCTCTCACCCGGACACGATCCGGGACGGCCCCGCCCGGCGCGCTCGTGGCTTTTAGCGGGGGGTTGGTGGTGGCCATGGCGGCTCCTTCGCGAACCTAACGGCCCAGCCGCGCGCCTGATCCCTCCGCCCATCCCTCTCACGTTGTGCAACCTGCCTCGGCCTTCTGAACCGGCTGCCTGGCCGGCCAATGTTTGAGGGATCATCTAAAGACGCCATGGCGCCAGGATTGACCGTTCCCGTCCTGATCCTGCAGCACCTCTCCGCGCAGCAGGCGGCCCGACGCAAGCCTGCGCGACAACGCTTCCAAAAAGCCATCGTAGCGTTCGTGCCCCTTGGCGTTCTGCGCCTTCTGGTCACCGGCCGCCAAGCTTGGCGTCGCCGTCAGCCAGGCCTTCACGAACAGGGCGATGGCCTCGTTGGAGATGGTGACGTCACGCGCCAGGCGCTCCAACTCTCGCGTCATCCGGTCGAGTCGACGTGTGATCGCCGCTTCGGCCATCTCATCGGTGTCGGGTGACAGGTAGGCAGCCACGGCGGCCTGAACGATCTCGGACTTGGATCGACGCATCCGCTTCGAGGCTGCTTCCAGGGCCAGGGACAAGTCCCTAGCCAGGAACACCTTGGTCTGGACCTTCATAGCGGGATCCCATCGTCAGGGTCCAAGGCCGCAACGCGCGCCGCCGCGCGGAAACGCCGGGCCTGGTCGGCCTGGAGCCCATCGTCCCCGTCCAGGTCCAGCTCGGGCTCTGGCTCCGCCTGATCGGCGACGATGGCCTCCACCGGCGGGTCGAGGTCCGGCTCGATCCGAAGGCCGCCTTCATCAGCGTCATCAGATCCTGCCCGCGCGTCCGCGGTCTTGGCGACGATCGTCGAAACCCATTGCGACACTTCTCTCGGCAGAAGGATTGCGGGCTTGGACGGCGGCGGTGCGACCCGTCCGGCGAGTTCGCGATCGAGGTAGTAGCGCGCCTTCTTGGCGCGGATCGGCGCCATCCCCGACACCTGGACGATCGCCTCGTCCGCTGGCAGCTGCATCACCTCGCCCGGGGTCAGCAGCGGCCTGGCGGTCTCCTGCCGACTGACCATCAGGTGACCGAGCCATGGCGATAGCCGGTGCCAATCGGCGAGCGCGGGGGTGCAAGCGGAGGGCCGGCTTCGCGGGGACCCGGCTGCAGGGCCGCCTTGACCGGTCGCCCGTCCCTGCCCGCATGGCCCGAAGCTGGGCGGAAGCCGATCCGAAGCGCGCCGGGGGCGGAGCCCCAAGCCACCGGCCGCGGCAGCGGCCGAGAAAAGCTCCCCGTCACGGCGCTGGCGGTT
>JAEXJH010000045.1 GCA_023445955.1 Pseudomonadota bacterium | reverse complement strand
GCGGCGGTGATCGCCGCCTGGCGCGCGGTCAAGGGCTAGACCCGGCCGCGCGTCTTGGTAAACAGGCCCTGACCACTCGCCAATTGCTTAACAAGTCCTTGATAAACTTGCAGTCAAATGTAAAATTCTTGTCTGGGTTGAAACTCAGATCGGGCTTATGTTTGCGGTACCGGGGGTCACGTTTTTGAGCGCGTACTTCATGCCGTGGGTCAACCCAGCCCTGCGAGAGCACCGCGAGTCAAAGGCCCTGGTGGTCGTGACGTCGGCCCTGCAGCTCGCCTTCGTCGTAGTGGTCTGGCTGCTGGCGCTGGTTCCCGCCGCCCTCGTCGCCCTGACCGTGCTGACGGTGAAGCTCATCCGCCGCGCTCTGGGCATAGCCGCCCCTCCGCCGCCCTATGACGACGGCCACTGAAGTCCGCCCCGCCGAGGTCTCCGAGATCGACGTCCTGGCTCGCCTGTGGCGCCAGGGCTGGCTGGACGCGCACCTGGCCATCGTGCCCGAAACCCTGGTCGCCCTGCGCACCTTGGAAAGCTTCACCGACCGCATGACCGCCGCCCTGCCGCGGGTGCGGGTGCTGGGCCCCGTCGATGCGCCGCTGGGCTTCCATTTCATCAAGGCCGACGAGCTGAACCAGTTCTACCTGGCTGGCGAAGCCCGCGGCACGGGCGCGGCCCAGGCGCTGATGGCCGACGCCGAAGCCCGCCTGCGCGAGGCCGGGATCGCCACCGCCTGGCTGGCCTGCGCCATCGGCAACGCCCGCGCCGCCCGCTTCTACGAGAAGTCCGGCTGGACCCGCGCCCGCGTCGAGACCGTCCCGACCGAGATCCCCGGCGGAACCTTCCCGCTGGAGATCTGGCGTTACGAGAAGGCGCTGGGCTAGCCTTCGCCACCGCGCGACCGACAACGCTGTCGCCGCCGCGAGACGGACGCCGCGGAACCCGCTATCGATGAGGCTCGGGG
Source organism: Pseudomonadota bacterium (assembly GCA_023445955.1). Lineage (GTDB taxonomy): Bacteria > Pseudomonadota > Alphaproteobacteria > Caulobacterales > Caulobacteraceae > Caulobacter. Next base: position 1,581 of record JAEXJH010000045.1, on the reverse strand, counting down.
GTGAGTCCCGTGCGGGCAGGAGGTCGCCAGAACCACCGCTTGCGCGCTGATACCGGTAACACTAAGGTCGCCGGCAACCAAAGGTCTGACAAGGACCGCGAGGGCATCAAACGGGCCGACGGGCCCCATGGGGAGGAAACCTGTGGCTTCAGTATCCAACGCCGGCCCGAGCGCCGGCATGAGCGCCGATGGCGCGAAGGTCAACATGGCCTTCGTGGCGGCGATCGTCGCCGTCGCCACGATCGGCGGCTTCATGTTCGGCTATGACAGCGGCGTCATCAACGGCACCCAGACGGGCTTGAAGGCCGCCTTCAACCTGACCGAGGCCGGCGAAGGCCTCAACGTGGCCGCCATCCTGCTGGGCTGCGCCTTCGGCGCTTTCGCGGCGGGCCGCATGGCCGACGTGTGGGGTCGCCGCACGGTGATGATCATCTCGGCCCTGCTGTTCGTGATCAGCGCCCTGGGCACCGGCGCGGCCCATACCTCGCTGATCTTCGTGATCTTCCGCCTGATCGGCGGCCTGGGGGTCGGCGCCGCCTCGGTGCTGTGCCCGGTCTACATCTCGGAAGTCACGCCCGCCTCGATGCGCGGCCGCCTGTCGTCCGTGCAGCAGATCATGATCATCACCGGCCTGACCGGCGCCTTCCTGGCCAACTACGCCCTGGCCCACACCGCCGGCAGCTCGACCGCCGAGTTCTGGCTGGGCCTGCCGGACTGGCGCTGGATGTTCTGGATGCAGGTCATCCCGGCCGGCATCTTCTTCTTCGCCCTGCTGGTGATCCCGGAGAGCCCGCGGTACCTGGTCGCCAAGGGCAAGGACGCCCAGGCCGAAGCCATCCTGTCGCGCCTGTTCGGCGAAGGCCAAGGCGCCAAGAAGGTCGCCGAGATCCGCGCCTCGCTGGCCGGCGACCACCAGCCGAAGTTCTCGGACCTGCTGGACCCGACGACCCGCAAGCTGCGCGCGATCCTGTGGGCCGGCCTGGTCCTGGCCGTGTTCCAGCAGCTGGTCGGCATCAACATCGTCTTCTACTACGGCTCGGTGCTGTGGCAGTCGGTGGGCTTCACCGAGGACGACAGCCTGAAGATCAACATCCTGTCGGGCGCGCTGTCGATCGTGGCGTGCCTGGCCGCCATCGCCGTCATCGACAAGATCGGCCGCAAGCCGCTGCTGCTGATCGGCTCGGCCGGCATGGCCGTGACCCTGGGCGTGATGACCTGGTGCTTCTCGACCGCCACCACGGTCAACGGCGCCCTGCACCTGGACGCCAGCGTCGGCCCGATCGCCCTAGTCGCCGCCAATCTCTACGTGATCTTCTTCAACCTCTCCTGGGGTCCGGTCATGTGGGTGATGCTGGGCGAGATGTTCCCCAACCAGATGCGCGGCTCGGCCCTGGCCGTCTGCGGCTTCGCCCAGTGGATCGCCAACTTCGCCATCTCGTTCAGCTTCCCAATCATGAAGAAGGCCAGCCTGCCGGCGACTTACGGCTTCTACGCCGTCTGCGCCCTGGTCTCGTACTTCCTGGTCCAGAAGCTGATCGACGAGACGCGCGGCAAGGAACTGGAAGCGATGCACGGCTAGAC
>JAEXJH010000044.1 GCA_023445955.1 Pseudomonadota bacterium | reverse complement strand
ACCCGCATCTCGGTGCGCGGCTTCGATCAGAACCGCCTGGGCTTCACCCTGGACGGCGTGCCGCTGGGCGACATGAGCTACGGCAACTACAACGGCCTGCACATCAGCCGCGCCATCGCCAGCGAAGACATCGGCAAGATCGAGCTGGCCCAGGGCGCCGGCGCCCTGTCGACCGCCTCGACCTCGAACCTGGGCGGCACGCTTCAGTTCTTCTCGCGCAGCCCGACGGAAGATTTCGGCCTGCAGGCCAACGCCACGGTCGGCTCGGACAACATGCACCGCGTGTTCGGCCGCCTGGACACCGGCGCCATCGAAAGCCTGAACGGCCTGAAGGGCTATTTCTCGGTCGCCGAACAGCAGGCCGACAAGTGGAAGGGCGGCTCCAAGCAGAAGCAGCTGCAGATCGACGGCAAGGTCGAACTGCCGCTGGGCGAGACCGGCTCGCTGACCGCGTGGTGGGACCATTCGGAACGCCGCGAGCAGGACTACCAGGACATGTCGTTCGACATGATCAAGCGCCTGGGCCGCGACTTCGACAACTTCCAGCCCGACTGGGCCAAGGCCGTCGGCGTCGCCGCCGTGCTCAACAACCCGGCCAACTATGCCGGCGCCACCCCGCTGCTGAACGGCGGCTACTGGACAGGCGTGGGCGTGAACCCCTATCGCGCTTTCGGCGTCGACACCCCGGACGACGCCTACTACGCCGGCGCGGGCATCCGTGACGACGACCTGTTCGCCGCCACGTTCAAGCAGAAGTTCGGCGACCATGTCCGCGTCGACCTGACCGGCTATGGCCACAAGAACAAGGGCCAGGGCCTGTGGTACACGCCCTACACCGTCAGCCCGGGCTACGGCACGGCCGGCTCGAACGCCGCCCCGCTGGCGATCCGCACCACCGAGTACGACATCGACCGCAAGGGCCTGATCGGCAATATCGTCATCGAGCTGGCCAGCCACCAGATCAGCGCCGGCTTCTGGCACGAGGACAACGACTTCGCCCAGGCGCGCCGGTTCTACGCCGAGACGCTGAACGCCCCCTCGCGTAACCCGCTGAACTTCCAGTCGAACCCGTTCACGACCTCGTGGGAGTACAAGTTCAACACCAAGACCACGACCGGCTACGTACAGGACGTCTGGAGCCTGACCGACGCCTTCAAGGTCAATTTCGGCTTCAAGGCCCTGAAGGTCGAGAACCAGGTCAAGTCGATCGTCGGGTCGATGAACGGCAAGATCGAGAGCAAGGACAGCTTCCTGCCGCAGGTCGGCGCCGTCTATGACCTGAACAACGGCGTCGAAGTGTTCGGCGGCTACACCGAGAACATGGCCGCCTTCGTGTCGGCCGCGACCTCGGGTCCGTTCGCCTCGCAGAACCAGACCGTCGTCAACTATGTCGCCCAGAACCTGAAGCCGGAAACCTCGAAGACCTTCGAGGGCGGCCTGCGCGTCAAGACCAGCCGCTTCCAGGGCGTCGTCGCGCTCTACCACGTCAAGTTCGACAACCGCCTGGACAGCGCCTCGACGGCTCCGCCGATCCTGGGCCTGCCGGCCGTGCTGTCGAACGTCGGCTCGGTCACGACGAAGGGTGTCGAAGTGGCCGGCGAGTACCGCATCACCGACGCCTGGTCGCTGTACGGCTCCTACGCCTACAACGACTCCAAGTACGATGACGACGTCCCGGGCGCCGGCGGCCTGGTGGCCATGAAGACCAAGGGCAAGGACGTGATCTACACGCCCAAGAACCTGCTGAAGGCCGAGCTGAAGTATGACAACGGCACGGGCTTCTATGCGCGCGCCGGCCTCTCCTATGTTGGCTCGCGCTGGTACACTTTCGAGAACGACGGCGGCAAGGTCGACAGCTACACGGTCGCGGACCTGACCGTCGGCTACAAGTTCCCGGCCGATCAGGGCTTCCTGAAGGACCTGGAGATCCAGGGCAACGTCACCAACCTGGCCGACGAGGACTACATCTCGACCGTCGGTTCGGGCGGCGCGTCCAAGGCCGACCGCGCCGGCACGGCCATGACCCTGCTGCCGGGCGCCCCGCGTCAGGCTTATCTGACGATCAAGAAGCGCTTCTAGGGCTCAAATCGGCTTGAATGAGCGAGGGCCGGGAGCGCGTCTCCCGGCCCTTTTTCGTTGTCCGGACACGAATTTCGGTGCGTCCGGACAGGCCCCTGCTGGCGCCTGCAGACAGCGCGAGGCTAGGTCCAGCCATGACCGAAAACACCACCCCCGCCCCGCCCGCCTCCGCCCTGCGCGAGTGGCTTGAAACCCTCAAGACCGTCGCCATCGCCCTGGCCATCGCGCTGGTGCTGCGGGTCGTGATCTTCCAACCCTTCACGATCCCCTCGTCCTCGATGGAGCCTGGGCTGGTGACCGGCGACTACATCGTGGTCTCCAAGTTCTCGTACGGCTGGAGCCGGGCGTCGTTTCCGCTGAACCCGCCGCTGTTCAAGGGCCGGTTCCTGGCGCGCACCGCCCAGCGCGGCGACGTCGTCGTCTTCCGCCTGCCGCGCGATCCCAGCCAGACCTGGATCAAGCGCGTGATCGGGCTGCCGGGCGACAAGGTCCGCGTGCGCGACGGCCAGGTCTTCGTCAACGAGGTCGCCATTCCCCAGACACCGATGGGCATGACCCAGGACCACGACGCGCCGGACCGCACGGTCCTGCAGATCGGCGAGAGCACGCCGAACGGCCGCGCCTACGTCACCTATGACGGCGGGCCGGGACAGCCGGGCGACGACACAGGCGTCTACGTCGTGCCGGCCGGGCAGTATTTCGTGATGGGCGACAACCGCGACAACTCGCTGGACAGCCGCTTCTCGCCGGCCAGCGGCGGGGTCGGCCTGCTGCCGGCCGAGAACCTGGTCGGCCACGCCAAGTTCGTGCTGATCTCGTGGAAGCCCGGCGCGGCGCTCTACAAGCCGTGGACCTGGCTGAACCTGCAGTGGGACCGGTTCTTCAAGCCGATCCGCTAGCGCCCGCTGAATTCCTCGAAACTGAGGACGCCGTCGTGATTGGCGTCCAGCCGCTCGAAGGTCGCGTGCGAGACCGCGGTCGGGCGCGCCAGAGAGGGCG
>JAEXJH010000043.1 GCA_023445955.1 Pseudomonadota bacterium | reverse complement strand
GCGTTGCCGGCGTAGTTGACGATGACGGCGAAGCCGTCGCGGGCCAGGCGCTTGGCGGTCTCCGCGCCGATGCCGCCCGAGGCGCCGGTCACCAGCGCCACCTTCTGAGTCTGTTGGGTCATCTCGGTTTCTCCGGCCGACCTCGTGTCGGCAGGGAGACCATGCGCCTTCGCCTCAGTTGAATAATTCAGCCAATCACGACATGACTGTTCGTATTATCGAATAATGGAGACACAACGGTTGGACCGGTTCGAGGCGATGCGCCTGTTCGTGCGGATCGTGGAGCGGCGCAGCTTCACCCAGGCCGCCGGTGACCTGGACCTGCCACGCTCGACCGCCACCGAGGCCGTGCAGCAGCTGGAGAGCCGGCTGGGCGTGCGCCTGCTTCAACGCACCACCCGCCAGGTCAGCCCCACCCTGGACGGCGAGGCCTATTACCAGCGCTGCCTGCGCCTTCTCGACGACCTGGACGAGGCCGAGGGCGCCTTCCGCGAGCGCACGCCGCGCGGCCTGCTGCGGGTCGACGTCCAGGGCGCGCTGGCCCGGCGGTTCATCGTGCCGGGCCTGCCGGAGTTCCTAGGCCGCTATCCTGAGCTCACCCTCCAGATGACCGAGGGCGATCGCCTTGTGGACCTTGTGCGCGAGGGCGTGGACTGCGTCCTGCGCATGGGCGACCTGGAAGACAGCGCCATGGTCGGCCGCCGCGTGGCCCTGCTGCCCGAGGTGACCTGCGCCGCTCCGGCCTATCTGGCGCGCAGCGGGACGCCGAGCCTGGCCACGCTCACCGACCACCGCATGGTCGGCTTCCTGCAGGCCGGGACCGGACACCCCTACCCGCTGGAGCTGACCATCGACGGCAAGGTCCGCCAGGTCGCGGTCGCCGCCGACGTCACCGTCAACTCGGCCGAGAACACCGTCGCCATGGGCCTGCTGGGCCTGGGCCTGATCCAGGTCCCTCGCTATCGCGTCGAGGCGCACTTGGCCGACGGGACCCTGGTCGAGGTGCTGGCCCAGCATCCGCCGACGCCCACGCCCGTGTCCCTGCTCTATCCGCGCAGCCGACAGCTGTCCCCGCGCGTTCGAGTCTTCATCGACTGGGTCGCGCGGCGCTTCGCTCAGGATGAGAAGGACGGTGTGACATGAGTCAGACCCTGCAAGCGGCCCGGCCCGATCTCAGCCGCTTCATCGAGGCCCAGACGGCCGTCTACGACACCGCCCTCGCCGAGCTGAACCGCGGCCAGAAGACCAGCCACTGGATGTGGTTCGTGTTCCCGCAGATCGCGGGCCTGGGTCACAGCCCGACCGCCCGCTTCTACGCCCTGGCCGGTGTCGACGAGGCGCGCGCCTATCTGGCCCATCCGGTGCTGGGGCCGCGCCTGGTGGAGGCGGTCGAGGCGATCCTGGCCCTGCCCGGCCGCGACGCGGGCGCCGTGTTCGGCGCGCCCGACGACCTGAAGCTGCGCTCGTGCCTGACCCTGTTCCGCGCCGCCGATCCGGACGAGCCGGCCTTCCAGCAGGCGCTGGACAAGTACTTTGGCGGGCAGGCCGATCCGCTGACGCTGGAGCGGCTCTAGCCCTCCTCGACCACCGAGGTCAGGGTGCGGCCCTGGCGCGCCTCGAAGCGGTCATAGGCGGTGTCGACCATCGCCTTCAGCGACATCAGGAAATAGGTCTGGTCGTTCATCAGCTTGCGGCGTTCCTGCTGCGGCCCGCGCCAGGCGTCCATGGTTCCGGGAACGTCGATCAGCGTGGCCAGCCGCGCGAAGTAGTCGTCGATGTCCTTGGCGCGATGCTCGGGCGGCGCCATCGAGGCGACGTCGCCGTCGTTGGTGGTCAGCAACACGGCCCCGGCCGTCAGGGCGATCATGGCGCTGTTGCCGCCCCCTTGGCGGAACGGGTTGGCGAACACGTCGACCGTGGTCATCAGCCGGGCCAGCTCCAGGTCCTGGACGATGTAGCGGAACTGATCGCCGAGGATGGTCTGGCAGGCGTCCAGCAGAGCGTCAGGCAGGCCGCCGACCACCAGCCAGAGGGCGTTGGGGCGATCGCGCAGGATCTTCTCGATCCCGGTGACGAAGGCCTCGTCCAGGTCGACGGTCAGGCGGTTGCCGACCGTGGCGATGACGAAGGCGTCGTCGGGCAGGCCGACCTCGGCGCGGGCGCGCGGCGCGGGCGGGCCTTCGTCATAGAACGGACCCGACAGGCTCTGGACGTAGTTGCGGCTGAAGCTGCTCGGCGCGCCGCGGCGCTTCCAGATCGGCGCCATGTGCTGGGGCTCGTGGAAGTACCAGAAGACGTCGGCGTATTGCGGCGGCGGCTCGTCGCCACAGGTGAACATCACCGTCGGGCCCAGGCGGCTGGCGATGGTGATGTGCGGGGCCATGATCGGCTCGCACCAGAAGTGATAGGTGCACGGCCCCTTGCGGATCGCGTCGATCAGGTAGTTGGGGTTTTCCTGGGTCGAGATCAGGGTCAGGCCGCGCTCGGGCGGCACGTTGGCCAGGCGCTCATCGATATAGGCCTGCATGTTGGGCGGGATGCTTTCGCCGCCATGGTGCAGGTCGATGCGCTCGACCTCGGGATCCATGGCCAGGGCGGCGACATAGTCGATCGCGCCGCGCGAGGGCGAGTGGAACGGCCCCACCAGATCGCCGCCGAAGACGACGTGGGCGCGCCGGGCGGCGCTGCGCGGGAT
>JAEXJH010000042.1 GCA_023445955.1 Pseudomonadota bacterium | reverse complement strand
CGCCAACCTGGCCGCCGCCCAGGCCGCGCGCGGCGAGACCGCGGCTCGCGTCGCCCAGACCTCGATCCGCGCGCCGGTCGGCGGGCTGATCAGCCGCCGCAGCGTCACCAAGGGCCAGATCGTCACCTCCGGTTCGGAGCTGTTCCGCATCGTCCGCGACAGCCGCCTGGAGCTGGACGCCGACATCCCCGAGAGCGATCTGGGCGCGGTGAAGGCCGGCATGTCGGCCAAGGTCTATTCCGACAAGGTCGGCGAGATGACCGGCCGCGTCCGCATCGTCACCTCGGAAGTCAACGCCCAGACCCGCATCGGCACGGCGCGTGTCGCTTTGTCGTCGATGGGCGGCTTCCGTCCGGGCATGTTCGCCCGCGCCACGATCGACGCCGGCGACCAGCCCGCCCTGGTCGTGCCGTCGGCCTCGGTGCTGTATCGCGAGAACCGCCCCGGCGTGTTCGTGATCGACGCCGGCAAGCGGGTCCACTTCCGCCGCATCGCCATCCTGGCCACGACGGGCGACCGCGTCGCCGCCACCGGCGTGAACGCCGGCGAGCAGGTGGTGGTCGAGGGCGCGGGCTTCCTGGGCGAGGGCGACTTGGTCCGCGTCGGCGCCGCCATCAAGACCGCGCGCTGAGGACGACAGACCGATGCGCAACATCTCGTCCTGGGCGATCAAGAACCCGATCCCCGTCATCATGCTGTTCGTGCTGCTCTGCTTTGCCGGCCTGGTCGGCTTCAAGAGCATGCGGATCAACAACAACCCCGACGTCGACCTGCCGTTCGTCGTCGTCACGGCCGTGCGCCCCGGCGCCGCGCCGCAGGAGCTCGAGACCCAGGTCACCCGCCTGATCGAGGACTCGATCGCCGGCCTTGGCCAGGTCCGCCACATCAACTCCACCGTCGTCGACGGCGCCTCGACCACCTTCATCGAGTTCGAACTCGGCGTGGACCACGAGCGCGTCACCAACGACGTGCGCAACGCCATGTCCAACCTGCGCGGCTCGCTGCCCCAGGACATGCAGGAACCCACGGTCACCCGCGTCGACGTCTCCGGCGGCGGCCTGATCACCTATGTGGTCAAGGCCCCGACCCTGACGCCCGAGCAGCGCAGCTGGTTCGTCGACAACGACGTCAGCCGCGCCCTGCTGGCCATCAAGGGCGTGCGAGAAGTCAATCGCCAGGGCGGCGTCAGCCGCGAGATCGAGATCGCGCTGGATCCCGACCGCCTGGCTGCGCGCGGCGTCACCGCGGCCGCCGTCAGCCAGGCCCTGGTGTCCTCGAACGCCGACCTTCCCGGCGGCCGCGTGACCATCTCGGGCGCCGAGCGCGCCATCCGCACCCTGGGCGCGGCCGGTTCGGTCGAGCAGCTGCGCGAGACCCGCGTGCCCGTCTCCAGCGGCGGCACCGTGCGCCTGGCCGACCTCGGCACGATCACCGACCACTGGGCCGAGCCCCGTTCGCGCGCCCGCTACGACGGCCAGGAGGTCGTGACCTTCAACATGGTCCGCGGCCGCGGCGCCTCGGAGGTGCAGACCGCGCAGAAGATCCGCAAGGCCATCGAGAAGCTCGACAAGGATCACCCCGAACTGCAGATCGAGGAGATCACCTCGAACGTGAAGTACATCGAGGAGAGCTACGTCGCCTCGATGGAAGCCCTGGTGGTCGGCGCCATCCTGGCGGTGCTGGTCGTGCTGCTGTTCCTGCGCGACTGGCGCGCGACGCTGCTGGCCGCCGTCGCGATCCCGATGTCGCTGTTCCCGACCTTCGCCATCCTGGCGCCGATGAACCAGTCGCTGAACGGCATCACGCTGCTGGCGCTGTCGCTGACCGTCGGCATCCTGGTCGACGACGCCATCGTCGAGATCGAGAACATCGTCCGCCACATGCGCGGCGGCAAAAGCCCCTATGCGGCGGCCATGGAGGCGGCCGACGAGATCGGCCTGGCCGTCGTGGCCACCACCTTCACCATCGTGGCGGTGTTCGCGCCGGTCGGCTTCATGCCCGGCATCATCGGCCAGTTCTTCAAGGCCTTCGCCCTGGCCGCCTGTATCTCGGTGCTGTTCTCGCTAGTGGTCGCCCGCCTGCTGACGCCGCTGATGGGCGCCTACATGCTCAAGGCGGACGACAAGCACGAGGACAAGGACCCGGCGTGGATGGGTCCGTACCTGAAGACCCTGAACTGGGGCCTGCGCAACCGCTGGAAGGTCCTGTGGATGGGCCTGCCGATGTTCGCCTTCTCGATCTTCCTGGCCACCCGCCTGCCGTTCGAGTTCCAGCCCCAGGTCGACCGCGGCCGGGCCGAGTTCTCGGTCGAGCTTCCGCCCGGCGCCACGCTGGACGAGACCGACGCCATCACCCAGCGCGTGACCCGCGAGCTGCTGGCGCGCAAGGAAGTCGTCAGCGTCTATGCCGCCGTCGGCAGCAACAGCGCCGTCAACAAGGCCTCGCTGACCGCAGACCTGACCGACAAGAAGACCCGCATCAGCCAAAAGGTGTTCAGCCGCCAGATGGTCGACCAGTTCGCCGCCATCCCCGGCGCGCGGATCGGCTCGGGCAGCAACAACGGCGGCGGGCCGTCGAACGGCGGCAGCTATACGCTCAGCCTGGTCAGCGACAACGGTCCGGCCCTGGAAGCCGCGGCCCGCAAGGTCGAGGCCGAGATGCGCTCGGTCCCGGGCCTGGCCCACGTGGTCAACACCGCCTCGATCGCCCGTCCCGAGATCGTCGTCACGCCCAAGCCAGACCAGGCCGCTCGCGCCGGCGTCTCGGCCGGGGCGATCAGCCAGGCGGTCCGCGTGGCCACCATCGGCGACGTCGACCAGAATCTGCCCAAGTACAATCTGGGCGACCGCCAGGTGCCGATCCGCCTGCGCCTGAACTCCAGCGCCCGCGAGGACATCGCCGTCCTGCAGACGCTGCAGGTGCCGTCGGCCAATGGTCCCGTGCCGCTGAACGCGGTGGCGGACGTGCGCTTCGGCGCCGGCCCCTCACAGGTCGACCGCCGCGACCGCTCGCGCGTGGCCACGATCACGGCCGAACTCGACGGCATCGTCATCGGCGAGGCCCAGAAGCGCGTCCACGCGCTCGCCTCGGTCAAGAACCTGCCCAACGGGGTCAAGGAAGTGGCCGCCGGCGACGCCGAATTCATCCAGGAGATGGTCACCGGCTTCCTGGGCGCGCTGATCACCGGCATCCTCCTGATGTATGTCGTGCTGGTGCTGCTGTTCCGCAGCTTCGCCCATCCGATCACCATCATGGTCGCCCTGCCGCTCGC
>JAEXJH010000041.1 GCA_023445955.1 Pseudomonadota bacterium | reverse complement strand
CTCCAGGAGGCCGTCCTCGAAGCTTTCTTCCAGCGTGCTCTCGATGTTCCCCAGAACACCCGGGGCCAGTCGAACGCACGCCTCGATCACGACCATCGCCGCCGCCTCGCCACCAGCAAGAACCGCGTCTCCGACCGAGACCTCCTCGAACCCGCGGGCGTCGAGCACCCGCTGATCCACCCCCTCGAAGCGGCCGCACAGCACCACGATGCCGGGCGCCTTGGACCACTCTCTTACGCGCGCCTGGGTCAGGGGCCTGCCCCGGGCGCTCATGTACAAAAGCGGCCGCCCATCCAGCTCTACACTGTCCAGCGCAGAGGCGATGACGTCCGCTTTGAGCACGGCTCCCGCGCCGCCACCCGCAGGGGTGTCGTCGAGGAAGCCGCGTTTATCCTTGGAAAAGGCCCGAATGTCCAGCGTTTCCAAACGCCACAGGTCCTGTTCCTTCCAGGCGGTCCCGATCATCGAGACGCCAAGCGGGCCGGGAAAGGCCTCGGGGAACATGGTCAGGACGGTGGCGGTGAACGGCATGGGCGCTCTTTAGCCGCAGGCGCGCCCAGAGTCGAAGTGGGTTTTGGGGGCGTCGTTCACCAACAGCGTTTTCGGCTTGTTCACCCTCCTGAGCGAAGGTCCGCCTGAGAAAACACGCCTGGAACCTGATCATGCCGACGCAGAGCCGCCTCCTCCGACGCCTGGCCGAAGGCTTCACCGCCTTCGCTCGCCGTCTGCGGCGCGACGAGCGCGGCGCGATCGCCGTTCAGTTCGCCCTGCTGGCCTTGCCGCTGGCGGTGCTGGTCTTCGGCCTGGTGGACATCAGCCGCGTCAGCCTGCAACGCCGGCAGATGCAGGACGCCCTGGACGCGGCCACCCTGATCGCCGCGCGCTCGACGGCCACGACCGACTCCGCGCTGGACGCCGTCGGCGACCCCGCCTTCGCGGCCGAGATCGCGGGCCTGAACCTGGGCCTGACCACCAGCAACTCGACCTTCAAGGCCGGGGCCGACAACCACGTGCTGGGCACGGCGACCGGGACGCTGTCGCCGATCATCGCCAATCTGTGGACCAAGCAGAACATCACCATCACGGCGACCTCGGACGTCGTGCGCGCGTCCAAGAACCTGGAAGTGGCGATCGTGCTGGACATCACCGGCTCGATGGCCGGCACGCGCCTGTCCGATCTGAAGACCGGCGCCTCGGACCTGATCGACATCGTCGTCAAGGACGTCCAGTCGCCGTTCTATTCGAAGGTGGCGATCGTGCCCTATTCGATCGGCGTCAATGTCGGGTCCTACGCCGACGACATCCGCGGGCCGGTCAGCAGCTACAACGTCACGGCCATCACCAAGGCCAACAGCGCCGTCGTCACCTCGAACAGCCATGGCCTGGTGACCGGCGATCAGGTCTCGTTCGCCAGCGTCGCCGGCATGACCATGCTGAACGGCAACACCTATTCGGTGACCGCCACGACGGCCAACACGTTCACGATCAACGCCAACACGTCCAATTCGTCGAAATATACCGCGGGCGGCGTCGCCACCTGCGAGTATAGCGCCACCAATCCGGGGTGCACGAAGTTCAACTTCACCAACGCCAACTGGGGCAACACGACGTTCACCCTGGGCAACTGCGTCAGCGAACGCATCGGGACCAACGCCTATACGGACGTCGCGCCCAGCACGGCGTACGTGGGCCGCAACTACGATAGCGACAACAATCCCTGCCCCAGCGCGACGATCACGCCGCTGTCCAGCGACCGCACGGCCCTGAAGAGCGCGATCACCAGCCTGTCGGCCACCGGCTCGACGGCCGGCCAGGTCGGCTTCGCCTGGGGCTGGTACATGATCTCGCCGAACTTCGGCTATCTGTGGCCCAACGCCTCGCAGCGTCCGGCCGCATACAAGGCCAAGGACCTGATGAAGGTCGTGGTGCTGATGACCGACGGTGACTTCAACACGCCTTACTGCAAGGGCGTCATCGCCAAGGACGCCGACAGCGGCAGCGGCAGCGCCAGCGACCACATCAACTGCAACGCCACCAACGGCGACCCCTTCGCGCAGACCAAGAAGATGTGCGACGAGATGAAGAAGTCGACCTACGGCCTGACCATCTACACCGTGGGCTTCACCGTCACGAGCACCGACGCCAAGGACGTGCTGAACTACTGCGCGACCGATAGCGACAAGGTCTATTTCCCGGCGACGGGCTCGGACCTGAAGTCGTCGTTCAAGTCGATCGCCCAGGGCATCTCGAACCTGCGGATCGCGAAGTAGCGAGCCCGCCGCGCGCAACGAAAAAGCCCCGCCGAGCGATCGGCGGGGCTTTGTCTTGTCCGGGATCCAAGAGCGCGATTAGGCCAGCTTGATCTCGCGCAGGCGCTGCTGGAGGAACTCGTCGGCCGTGATCGACTCCGGATAGCGGTCCGGGTTCTCGGGCGTGACGCAGTTGGGCAGGGTCTTGATCTCGTAGTCCGACGCGAAGTGCAGGAAGAACGGCGTCGAGTAGCGCGGGATGTGGCGGCGCTCGGGCGGCGGGTTCTGCACGCGGTGGATGGTCGAGGGCAGGACGTGGTTGGAGAGGCGCTCCAGCATGTCGCCGATATTGATGACGATGCAGCCCGGGGGCGGGTTGATCGGCAGCCACTCGCCGTTGCGGTCCTGCAGCTCCAGCCCGCCTTCTTCGGCACCCATCAAGAGGGTGATGGTGTTGATGTCGCCGTGGGCGCCGGCGCGCACGCCAGTGGCGTCCAGCGGCAGCGGCGGATAGTGCAGCAGGCGCAGCACGCTGTTGCCGTTCTCGACGGTCGGCTTGAAGAAGTCGCGGTCCAGCTTCAGGTAGGTGGCGATCGCCTCCAGCACCTTGCCGCCCATGTTGTCGAGCGCGTTGTAGAACCAGCTGACGTCATGCTTGAAGGCCGGGATCTCTGCCGGCCAGACGTTGTCGGCCATGGTGGCGCGGAAGCGGTGGCCGGGCGGCAGGTCGCGGCCCATGTGCCAGAATTCCTTCAGGTCGTGGTGTGTGGCGCCCTTGGCGGTCTCGACGCCGAACGGGATGTAGCCGCGCGCGCCGCCCTTGATCCCGGCATATTGCTTCTTGGTCTCTTCGGGCAGGGCGAAGAAGGCCTTGGTGTCGGCGATGGCCGCGTCGATGCGGTCCTGCGGAATGTCGTACTCCGACAGCACGGCGAAGCCGTAGCGCTCGAACGACGCGCCCAGCTCCTGGGCGAAGCGCGGAAAGTCCTTGCTGTAGAGGGTGAACGAGATGGGTTCGATGGCGGAGGTCGTCACGTCTGCGAGCCTTGAGATGAGTAAGTTCCTTATTACTACACTGGGCGCCGGGCGAAACGAAGGCCGTTCATCCTGGCGTCAGGCGCGATGTCGGAACTTGACCATAAGAAGGGCGTTTGCCCGTTTGACGTTGATCTACAACAAAGCCGTGAGGGTTGCGAGAATGCGCAAGTTTGCTTTGGCCGCCGTCCTGATGGGCGCCACCGCTCTGGTCGCCTGCACCACCACCGATCCCTATACGGGCATGCCGGTGCGCAACAACACCGGCACCGGAGCTCTGGCCGGGGCCGCCGGCGGCGCGTTGCTGGGCTACCTGACCAACACCAACAAGGGCGAGCAGGGCCGCAAGAACGCGCTGATCGGCGCCGGCATCGGCGCTTTGGCCGGCGGCGCGGTCGGCAACTATATGGACCGCCAGCAGGCCGATCTGCGTCGCAGCCTGGAGACCTCGGGCGTCATGATCCGCCGCAACGGCGACCAGATCGTGCTGGTCATGCCCAGCGACGTGACCTTCGCCGTCGACAAGTCGGACGTGCAGCCGCAGTTCACCCGCGTGCTGGACGACGTGGCCCGCACGCTGAACGCCTACCCGCAGACCACGATCGACGTGGTGGGTCACGCCGACTCGAGCGGCGGCGCCGACTACAACCAGGGCCTCTCGGAGCGCCGCGCCAGCGCGGTGGCGGACTATCTGACCCACCAGGGCCGGGTGCTGACCGATCGCGTCTTCGTGGCCGGCATGGGCTCGCGCCAGCCGATCGCCGACAACGCCACGGCTGCGGGCCGCGCCCAGAACCGCCGGGTGGAGATCATCCTGCGGCCGCTGACGCAGTAGTCCTAACGGCGTGAAATCGTCGCGTTTTTGATCCAAGCGGTTGCTTTTCCTCGCGCCGTCGCCAATTCGTCACTCTCAATGACGGGCGGCGCGAGGTCGAAGTGAACAAGTTGGCGAGCCAAGGCGTCAGTCTGACCAAGCAGGCCTATGGCCTGGTCGACGACCTGATGACGCCGAACCCGGCGATCTACTGGATCGACACCCTCGTCTCGGTCGCCCTGATGTGGGGCGGGCTGTACGTCGCTGCGACCACCGGCAACCTCGCCATCGGCCTGGTCGCCGGCCTGGTCAGCGTGTTGGCCCTCTATCGCGCGCTGTCGTTCATCCACGAGCTGACCCACATTCGCGACGATGAGGCGCCCGGCTATCGCGTCGGCTGGAACATCCTGGTCGGCATGCCGCTGATGACCCCCTCGCTGATGTACGAGGGCGTGCACAACATCCACCACATCAAGGACCGCTTCGGCACGGCGCTGGATCCGGAATACCTGCCGCTGGCGCGCTTCACGCCGCTGGGCCTGGCGGGCTTTCTGTTCGTGGCGCTGCTGGCCCCGCTGGGCGTGATCCTGCGCTCGGCGATCCTGATCCCGCTGTCGTTCGTCGTCCCGCCGCTGGGCCGCTACGTGAAGACCAAGCTGTCGGCCCTGATGATCAATCCCGACTTCGTGCGCGAGGATCTTGGCCGTTGGCGCGCCGCCTGGGTAGCCCAGGACGTGGCCTGCTGGCTGTGGTCGTGGGCGGTGATCGCCGGCACGGTCGCGGGCGTGCTGCCGCTGCGGGCTGTGCTGACCGGTCTGGCCATCTTCTCGGTCGCCACCTTCGTCAACCAGGCCCGCACCCTGGTCGCCCACCTGTGGGACAACGAGGGCGACAAGATGACCCTCGACGAGCAGTTCCTGGACTCGGTCAACGTGCCGCCGCCGAACCTGGCGTCGGAGCTGTGGGCCCCGGTCGGCCTGCGCTACCACGCCCTGCACCATCTGCTGCCGCGCCTGCCCTATCACAACCTGGGCAAGGCCCACGCCCGCCTGGCCGAGGCGCTGGGCGCGGACTCGATCTATCACCATGCGTCCGAGAAGGGCCTGTTCGAGGCCCTGGCCGATCTCTTCAAGCGCGTGGGCCAGAAGAACGCGGCGGCCAAGCAGCCGGCGGTCTAGTCCGCCCCCTCCTGCTCGGCCCGCTCGCGCAGCTCCTCGTCCAGGCTGGCCGTGTCCCAGGCCCCGCCGGCGTCGCCGGGGCGCATGCGGTGCAGGTCGGCGTCCAGCAGGCGGTCCATGGTCTTGGCCGCGTCGCGCGAAGCCAGGATATAGGCCTCCTCCTGGCCCCACATCGGCCGCAGCTCCTCGAACACCCGCCGGTCGTGGCGGCGGAAGAAGGCCGTCGCGCGGTGGGCGCGGTGGGCGCGGAAGCCCAGCTTCTGCAAGGCGGTGTTGCCCAGGGCCAGGGCCGACTCGAAGGTCTCGCGCTCGACCGCATCGGCGCCGTTGGCCAAGAGGTCGTAGGCGTGGCGACGATCCCAGGCGCGGGCCAGGATGACGAGGTCGGGGAAGGCCTTGCGGGCGGTCTCGACCAGTTCGACGGTCTTTTCGCGGTCGTCCAGGGCGACGATCAGCATCCGGGCCCGCTCGGCGCCGGCGGCGCGCAGCAAATCAAGGCGCGTGGCGTCGCCATAGTGCACCCGGCGGCCGAAACGCTGCAGCAACTCGATCTGCTCGATGTCGCTGTCCAGAACCGTCGACTTGAAGCCGCTGGCCTGCAGCAGGCGGCCGGTGATCTGACCGAAACGGCCAAAGCCCGCAATGATGATGTCCGGCTCGCCCTCGTCGAAGTCGCCGGTGTCGGGAACGACGTCGGGGATGGCCGCGTCCATCAGGGCCGCGACCCGCTCGTAGAGGATCATGGCCACCGGCGTCAGGGCCATGGAGACGGCGACGGCGGCGGTCAGCAGGGCCGCCAGCTGCACGCCGATCACGCCCGCGCCGACCGTGAAACTGAGCAGCACGAAGGCGAACTCGCCGCCTTGCGCCAGGGCCGTGGCCACCGCCATCGCCCCGCGCTTGGGCGCGCCGAACACGCGGGCGATGCCGTACATGACCAGGAACTTCAGCACCATCAGGCCGACGACGATGCCCAGCAGCTGCAAGGGCTGGCTGGCCACCAGGGGCAGGTTCACGCCGGCGCCCACCGTGATGAAGAACAGGCCGAGCAGCAGGCCGCGGAACGGCTCGATGTCGCTTTCCAGCTCGCGGCGGAACTCGCTCTCGGCCAGCACCACGCCGGCCAGGAAGGCTCCCAGCGCGGGCGACAGGCCGACGATCTGCATCAGGCTGGCCACGGCCACCACGATCAGCAGGGCGGCGGCGACGAAGATCTCGCGCAGGCGGGCCTTGGCGATGAAGCGGAACAGCGGCTGGACCAGGTAGCGACCGCCGCCGATCACGCCGGCCACGGCGGCGAACACCGACAGGGTCTGGGCCCAGATCGGCAGGTGGGCCACCAGGCTGCCGTCGCCGTGACCGCCGCCGCCCGCAGCATGGTGCGCCGCGCCGGTGGCCAGCAGGGGCAGCAGGGCGAACATCGGGATCACCGCCAGGTCCTGCAGCAGCAGCACCCCGAACGCGGCGCGGCCGACAGGGCCTTGCCGCAGGCCCTTCTCATCCAGGGTCTGCAGCACGATGGCGGTGGAGGACATGGCCAGCACCAAGCCCACGGCCAGGGCCGTCTGCCAGGGCAGGCCCAGCGCCAGCGACGCGGCGGCGATGGCCAGGGCCGTGCCCAGCACCTGCGCGCCCCCCAAGCCGAAGATGGCCTTGCGCATGTCCCACAGCATCGAGGGCTGCACCTCGAGGCCGATCAGGAACAGCAGGATGACGACGCCGAACTCGGCGAACTTCATGACGTCGGCCTGGTCGCCGACCAGCGACAGGGCGAACGGGCCGATGACGACGCCGGCGATCAGGTAGCCCAGCACCGAGCCGAGCCCCAGCCGCTTGGCGATCGGCACCGAGACGACGGCCGCGCCCAGATAGACCAGGGTCTGGGTGAGGAAGTTCTCCATGCGGTCCTTAAGCCTCCACGCTCTTGGGCAGCAGCGAGGTCACGCGCGCCCGATAGCGCTCAGCCTCGGCCTTCAGCGCCGCATCGTCTTTTACGGAGGCGCCGTGCACGACGAACGGCGTCTCCCATTCCATGCCGCACAGGTGGGCGGTCTGCTCCAGCGGGCGCAGGAACTCGTCCATGCTGAACCGGTTGTAGCCGTGGGCGTGATAGGCTTTTGCCGAAGCGCCGGTCGAGCAGGCCACGAACATCTTCTTGCCCTTCAGCGCCACGCCGTCCTCGCCATAGGCGAAGCCGTGCAGCCAGACCAGATCCAGCCACTCCTTCATCAGGGCGGGGGTCGAATACCAATAGAGCGGGAACTGCAGGGCGATCACGTCGTGCTTCACCAGGGCGGCCTGCTCGGCCTCGATGTCGATCACGAAGTCCGGATAGGTCTCGTACAGGTCCTTGAAGGTGACGCCGGACAGGCCCTTGGCCGCCTTCGCGAGCGCCCTATTGGCGCGCGAGCGTTCAAGCGCCGGGTGCGCCAAGACCAGGAGCACTCCGGAGGTGGCGGGCGTCACGGGGCCGGTGCTAGCGTCGGTCATCAAACGACCCTTCGGTAAAATAATTCATCAAGGGTTGAATTTCTTCGCGGCTCGGGCGACACGGTTCGCCAAGAACCGGAATAGCAAGTCCGGACAAGGGAGACACCATGGTCGACAAGGTGAAGACAGACGCCGTCGAGGCCCTCGCCGGGCTTCTGTTCGACGGCATGACCATCATGGCGGGCGGCTTTGGCCTCTGCGGCATTCCGGAGAACCTGATCGCGGCGATCCGCGAGGCGGGCACGAAGGACCTCACGGTCATCTCCAACAATTGCGGCGTCGACGGCTTCGGCCTGGGGATTCTCCTCGAAAACCGCCAGATCAAGAAGATGGTCTCGTCCTATGTGGGTGAGAACAAGCTGTTCGAACAGCTCTACCTCAGCGGCGAGCTGGAATTGGAGTTCAATCCGCAGGGCACGCTGGCCGAACGCATCCGTGCGGGCGGGGCGGGCATCCCGGCCTTCTTCACGCGCACCGGCTACGGCACGCTGGTGGCCGAGGGCAAGGAAGTGCGCGAGTTCGACGGCGAGATGTACGTGATGGAGCGCGGCCTGGTCGCCGACCTCTCGATCGTCAAGGCCTGGAAGGCCGACGCCGAGGGCAACCTGATCTACCGAAAGACCGCCCGGAACTTCAATCCGATGATGGCGACGGCTGGCAAGAAGACGGTCGTCGAGGTCGAGCAGCTGGTCGCGATCGGCGACCTGGACAAGGACGCCATCCACACGCCCGGCATCTATGTCGACAACATCGTCGCCGGCGCGAAGTTCGAGAAGCGCATCGAGCGCGTCACCACCCGCCCCCAAGAAAATCTGTCGAAGGAAACCGCGTAATGGCCTGGACCCGCGATGAGATGGCGGCCCGCGCCGCCAAGGAGCTGCAGGACGGCTTCTATGTGAACCTGGGCATCGGCATCCCGACCCTGGTGGCCAACTACATTCCCGAAGGGATGTCGGTGACCTTGCAGAGCGAGAACGGCATGCTGGGCATGGGTCCCTTCCCCTATGAGGGCGAAGAGGACGCCGACCTGATCAACGCCGGCAAGCAGACGATTACCGAGCTGGACTCGAGCTCGTACTTCTCGTCGGCCGACAGCTTCGCGATGATCCGCGGCGGCCATATCGCCCTGTCGATCCTGGGCGGCATGCAGGTGTCCGAGACCGGCGACCTGGCCAACTGGATGGTGCCCGGCAAGATGGTCAAGGGCATGGGGGGCGCCATGGACCTGGTCGCCGGCGTCAAGCGCGTGGTGGTGGTCATGGACCACTGCGAGAAGTCGGGCGCGCCCAAGCTGCTGAAGCAATGCTCGCTGCCGCTGACCGGCGCGGGCGTGGTGGATCTGCTGATCACCGAGCTGGGCGTCTTCGAGATCAACCGCGGCAAGACGCCGGTGAAGCTGATCGAGCTGGCCCCGGGCGTGACCGTGGATGAGGTGAAGGCCAAGACCGAGGCGGTGTTCGAGGTCGCGGTCTAGTCACCGTCCAAGCCAGTACGGGTGCTCCAGCGTAAGCGCCACATAACGCGCCGTCGCCTTGCCATAGGCGGCGGCGATGTTGTTCAGGGCGGTGGTTGGATCCCCGGCGTCGGCCTCGACTGTCCGTCTTGCGCGCGGAAGCTTGGCTGGCGCGATCACCGTCAAGCCGTGTTTGGACACCGCGTCCCGGCTGGCGAACGCCTCCGAGCGGTTGGTCCGCGACCAGGCGTCCAGCGCCGTCGCGAACGCCAACTCGTCGAAGCCGCCCTCGATCCGCACCGCGACCTTCTCGCCGCGCCAGGCGTTGGCCCAGCCCGCGAGACCTGCCATCGCCGCGTCGCCGCTGATCCGGAACGCGACGCCTTCATGGGCCTGGACCGGCGGCGGAACCTTCAACCGCGCCGCCGTCGCCTTCATCACATCCTCGCCCGCGAGATCCCGCAGCAGCGCCAGGCTGGCCGGGATCGAGGCCGTCACGCCGGCGGTGGTGGTCACCGGGCCATCGACGATCCAGCGGCGATCCTTGCGCCAGCGCACCTTGGGATAGGCCTTGGCCAAACGGCCCATCTCATACCAGTGGGTCGTGGCCTCGCGCCCATCCAGCAGCCCCGCATGAGCCAGGGTCTCGGCCCCGGCGCAGATCGAGACGATGCGCACGCCGGCCCGGGCCTGCTCACGCAGCCAGGCGTCACGCGCTGGGTCGTAGGCTGGCATCATGAACGGGACGACGATGACGTCCGGCCGCCGCTCCAGCGTCGCATAGGTCGTCTGCGGACGAACCCAGGCCTGGCCGGGCATCAGCCGCACGGGCGACAAGCTTGGCGCGATGATCCGCACCTCCACCGATCCGGACTCGGCCAGCACGGCGTAGGGCGCGATCAGGTCGGTGGTCTCGGTTCCGCGCGGCTCGGCCAGGATCACGACCAGGGGCCTGGCCAGGGCCGGAGCGCCGCTCAGCAGGGCCAGCAGAAAGACGAACAGGCGCAGCATCGGGGCCTCCCTTTGGACACGCGGGAAGTCTCGACGACGGCGGCGCTTGCGAAAGGACGGTGATCCCTCGAAAGCCGCCTACTTCTTCTTCGGCTCTCTCTTCGGCTCTGGCGGCAGGCCGGTGACCGGGTCGCGGGGCAGGGGGGCGAAGCCCTCGGCGATGAACAGGTCGATCCGGCGCGAGCGCTTCTTGTCCAGGCGCACGCGGCTGATCTGGATGCCCGAGCTCGCCTTGAAGTCCTGTTCGATCTCGGGGCGATAGCCGCCCTCCAGGCTGACGATCAGGGCGCGGCGGCCATAGTCGGCGTCCAGTGGGCTCTCGGTCTCGGCCTGGTTCTGCGGGTGGGCCTCGTGCACCCACATGCGCAGCGGCGGCGCGCCCGGCTGGCCGAAATAGTCGCGGCCGTAATAGGCGGCGGCGTTGTAGACGAAGCGGTCGTCCATCGCGACGGCGCTGAGGCCGCCGTGTAGGGCGGTCTCTTCTCGCGAGCGGTCGATGATCGCCTGGACGGTCTGGTCCCAGCCGCGCACGCGCTTGAAGCCGTTCGACAGGCCCACCGCGTCGGCGGCCTTCGGATTGACCATGCAGACCACGAAGAACAGGGCGAACAGGGCCTCGAAGCCCAGGCCCGCGATCAGCCAGCGGCGGGCGTTCCAGCGCAGCAGCCAGCCGGCCGACAACACCGAGCCGGCCACGAAGGCGGCGCCGGCCCAGTTGGCGTTGGCGCGCGAAACGAAGGCCTCGCCGGCCACGATGATCAGCGGCGGAGCGCAGAAGCACAGCAGCAGCAGGTCGGGCGACTGCAGCTTCTTCTTCACGCCCAGCCACACCGCGCCGCCGATCAGCGCCGCGAACGGCAAGGGACCGAAGACACCGAACTGCGAGGCGATGAATTCGATCAGCTCACGGAAGTTAAACAGCTGGTGCGCGCCCCAGTTGGCGTTCGAGGCCGTGTGCTTGACCGTCGCGAACTGGTGGCTGGCGTTCCAGGCGAAGTTCGGGGCCAGGGTCAGGACGAAGGCGGTGACGAACAGCACCGCCGCGGCGACGCACCAGCGCTCGCGCGCCGGCTTCGAGATGGCGTAGTGGATGACGATGCTGCCCAGGGCGTAGACGGCCGCGTACTTCGACAGGAAGGCCAAACCCAAGGCCACGCCCATGCCGGCGGCGATGAAGTAGCGGCGCGGCGCGGTCTCCTCGGCCAGGGCGACATAGGCCCAGATCGTCAGCGACAGGAAGAACAGCAGCGGCGCGTCGGTGGCCATCAGGCCCGACGACAGCACCACGCCCGGCATGAGGCTGTAGATCGCCGCCGCGACCAGGCCCGCCCAGCCGCCGTAGAGCTTGCGAGCGATGCGGTGGACGACCAGGGCGGTCGCGCCATGCAGGAGTGGGGCGGAAAGTCGCACCCAGGCCTCGGCGTCGCCCCCGATATGGGTCGTGGCCCAGATCAGCCAGGCGATCATCGGCGGCTTGGAGAAGTAGCCGAACGCCAGCTCGCGCGACCACAGCCAGTACTGGGCTTCGTCCGGGTACAGCTCAAGAGGCGTTGAAAACAAGGCGACAAGCCGCACCAGCGTCAGCAGGGCGACCCCGATCAGGGTCATCCGCCAGGCGCGGGATTCGGTCGAGGAGCGCGAAGATTCGTGTGCGGTTGCCATGACGCCTAATTAGCCAAGTAAGAAAAATCTGACCAATTCTTCCGCGTTATCCGCCGTTTATGACAGTTTGGGGGAGGGCGTGGCCTTTCCGTCACCAAACCTTCTAAAACTTTCGCTAAACGGCCCCAACGATGCTCATCCATGCCGTCCACGGCAGGCGTGTCGAATAATGAGGGGATCTTCAAGATGAATATGAGAAATTTCGCCCTGGCGACGACCGCAATGGTCGGCGTCATGGTCGCCGCCGGTTCGGCGATGGCCCAATCGTCGGGCACCGACGCAGTCGAACAAGTCGTCGTCACCGCCGCCGGCCAGAAGTCGATCGACGGCGCCGTGGTCGCTGAGACCTCGCCGAAGTCGCGTTCGACCCTCACCCAAGAATTCATTGGCCGTCAGGCCGCCGGTCAGACGATCGTCCAGACGCTGAACAGCGTCCCGGGTCTGAACTTCACCAACAACGACCCGTACGGCAACAGCGGCGGCAACATCCGTCTGCGCGGCTTCGACGGCAACCGCATCTCGCTGACCTTCGACGGTATCCCGACGAACGACACCGGCAACTACGCGCTGTATTCGAACCAGCAGCTGGACCCGGAACTGATCGAGAAGGCCAACGTCACGACCGGTCAGACCGACGTCGACACCCCGACCATCTCGGCCACCGGCGGCGTGATCAACTACTCGACCCTGAAGCCGACCAAGGACATGGGCGCGACCGCCGACGCCTCGTACGGCAGCTTCAACTATCGCCGCTTCTTCGGCCTGATCCAGACCGGTGAATTCGGCCCCTGGGGCACCAAGGCCTGGGCCTCGGCCTCGTACACCAAGTACGACAAGTTCAAGGGTGAAGGCGACCTGCAGAAGACGCAGTACAACGCCCGCATCTGGCAGGACATCGGTTCTAAGGGCGACTACATCGCCCTGTCGGCTCACTGGAACCTGAACCGCAACTTCAACTACAACAACTTCCAGCTCGGCACCGCCGACCTGTCGATCATTCCGGAACTGGATCAGTTCGGCCGGGACTACGACTACCGCAACAACACCACGGCCACGACCGGCTTCTACGACTGGATCAAGCCGACCGTCGTCGCCGGTTCGCGTGACATCGACGGCAACGGCAGCAACTGGTGGGGCGGCCGTATCAACCCGTCGAACACCGGCAACATCCGCCTGAAGTCGCGCTTCTCGCTGACCGACAGCCTGATCTTCACGTTCGACCCGTCGTTCCAGTACGTGATGGCCAACGGCGGCACCCAGCAAGTGTCGATCAACGAATACGACGCCAAGCTGGTCGGCAAGGCCACCACCTTCGCCAGCTGTAAGGTCGGCACGATCGGCACGACCAACCGCGGCGTCGACCTGAACGGCGACGGCGACTGCATGGACTCGGTCCGTTACATGTCGCCCTCGAACACCAACACCCGTCGTTACGGCCTGAACACCTCGCTGATCTGGCGCCTGAACGAAGATAACACCTTCCGCCTGGCCTACACCTACGACCGCGGTCGTCACCGTCAGACCTCGGAAGCGGGTTACGTCGATCAAGCGACCGGCTTCATGAAGAACTGGTTCGGCGGCAAGGAAACCTGGGGCGGCGATCGCATCCTCGGCGCCGACGGTGCTCTGCTCCGCTTCCGTGACCGCTTCTCGGTCGCCGAGCTGAAGCAAGTCGCCGCCGAATATCGCGGCCGCTTCTTCGACGACAAGTTCGAGATCACCTTGGGCATTCAGCACAAGGAATTCAGCCGCAACCTGAACCAGTACTGCTTCACTCAAAACGGCACCAGCAACGTGCTCTGCACGACCGAAGCGCCGTCCTCGACCCTGGCTAACGGCAACGTCAAGTTCGCCAGCCAGAACGCCGCCAACGAGTACATCTCGCCGTTCTCGTACAACGCGACCGTCAAGAAGACCCTGCCGAACGTCGGCGTGCAGTTCCGTCTGGACGACCACAACACGTTCTACGGCAGCTACTCGGAGCAGATCTCGGCCCTGCGTACGGACAGCTATTACACCGTCCAACGCCTGGCCAACGGCTCGATCGGCTCGCTGAACGCCAAGCCGGAAGCGACCAAGAACGCCGAAATCGGCTACCGCTTCAACATGCCGGGCTACTACGGCACGCTGAGCGCCTATAAGACGCAGTTCAAGAACCGCGTCGTCAGCACCTACGACCCCGACACCGACACCAACCGCGAACGCAACGTGGGCGCGGTCGAGATCAAGGGCATCGAAGGTCAAATCGGCGGCAAGATCACGGACGAACTGTCGGTGGCCGGTTCGGCGACCTACACGGACGCCAAGTACCAAGATCCGCTGCAAATCCGCGCCAACGTCTTCGCCCCGATCAACGGCAAGCGCCTGGTCGAGACCCCGAAGATCATGTTCGGTGGCCGGATCAACTACGAAGAAGGTCCGTTCTCGTTCGGCGTCCAAGGCAAGTACACCGGTAAGCGCTACGCCACCGACCTGAACGACCTGGCCGTCGACGGCTTCGCCGTGGTCGC
>JAEXJH010000040.1 GCA_023445955.1 Pseudomonadota bacterium | reverse complement strand
GCCGAGGCCTCGGCGCGGGCCAGCACCGGGTTGGCGTAGGTGGTGATGGCCTTGAAGATCGGGAAATAGGTCGCCGCCGCCAGCACGCAGCCGGCGATGATGATCCACTTGCGGCCGATCCTGTCCGACAGCCAGCCGAAGACCACGAAGAACGGCGTGCCGATCAGCAGGCCCGTGGCGATCAGGGTGTTGGCCAGCGCCCCGTCCAGCTTCAGCGTCTTCTCCAGGAAGAACTGGGCGTAGAACTGGCCGGTGTACCAGACCACCGCCTGGCCCATGGTCAGGCCGACCAGGGCCAGCAGCACGATCTTCAGGTTCTTCCAGTCGCCGAACGCCTCGGCGAGCGGCTTCTTGGTCCCCTTCCCTTCGGCGATCATCTTCTGGAAGGTCGGGCTCTCGTGCAGCTTCAGGCGGATCCACAGCGACACGCCCAGCAGCAGCAGCGAGACCAGGAACGGGATGCGCCAGCCCCAGACCTTGAAATCGTCCTCGCCCAGCTGGGTGCGCACGATCAGGATGACCAGCAGCGACAGGAACAGGCCCACGGTCGCCGTGGTCTGGATCCAGCTGGTGTAGAAGCCCCGCTTGCCCTCCGGCGCGTGCTCGGCGACGTAGGTCGCGGCCCCGCCATACTCACCGCCCAGGGCCAGGCCCTGCACCAGGCGCATGACGATCAGAAGGATCGGCGCGGCGACGCCGATCTGCTCGTACGACGGCAGCAGCCCCACCACGAAGGTCGAGATCCCCATCAGCAGCATGGTGATCAGGAAGGTGTTCTTGCGACCCCAGATGTCGCCCAGCCGCCCGAAGATCACCGCCCCCAGTGGCCGGATCGCAAAGCCCGCGGCAAAGGCCAACAGCGCCAGGATGAAGCCGGTGGTCTCGTTGACGCCCGAGAAGAAGTGGCCGGTGATGATCACCGCTAGCGAGCCATAGAGGTAGAAGTCGTACCACTCGAACACCGTGCCCAGGGACGACGCCCCGATCACCAGCGCGTCGCGCCCCTTCGTCGGCGCGGCTTGGCTGTCAGCCCCCATTACGCTTGTCCCTTCCCTTAGATCACGCCGCGTGTCCCCCGCGGTCGTGGTGAGTCTAGCCCAGCGAACACCGGTTCTTAAGCTTGCATCGGCATGGTGCCCGCGAAAAACGCTCCGAGAACAGGGGCTGGCTTCAGGCAGACCAGAATGTCGGCTCCGCACGCGCCCTTGATCCACGCCCGGTTCGAAGACCAGGCGCGCGCCCATCCCGACGCCGTCGCCCTGTCCCACGCCCATGGAACGCTGACCTACGGCCAGCTCGAAGCCCAATCGCGCGCTCTGGCCGCCCGGCTGACGCCGGGCGTGCTGACCGGGATCCTGGCGACGCGCGGTCCGCGCCTGGTGGTGGCCATGCTGGCCTGCGCCCGCGCCGGCGCGCCGTTCGTGGTGCTGGACCTGGCCTATCCCCTGCCCCGCCTGCGCCGGATGCTGGAGATCTGCCGCCCCGGCCTGCTGCTGGACGCCGGGACGCCGCCGGAGGGCCTGTCTGACCTGCCGCGCCTGCCGGTCGCGCTGACCCTTGAGACGACCGACGCCGTCCTGCCGACCGTTGACCCCAATGCGCCGGCCTATCTGCTCTTCACCTCGGGCAGCACGGGCGAGCCCAAGTGCGTGGCGGTCTCGCACCACCCGCTGGTCAATTTCGTCGGCTGGCAGGAACGCACCTTCGCGCTCGGCGACGCCGACCGCTTCACCCTGCTGTCGGGCCTGTCCCACGACCCGGTGCTGCGCGATGTCTTCACGCCGCTGAGCCTGGGCGCCAGCCTGCACATCCCCGACCAGGCGACCCTGACCGCGCCCGGCGGCCTGGCGACCTGGTTCGCCGAGGTCCGCCCCACCGCAGCCCACATGACCCCGCCGCTGGGCCAGCTGCTGACCGCCGGCCAGGCCCCGGTTCTGCCTGACCTGCGCTATGTCTTCTGGGGCGGCGACGTGCTGCGCCGCAGCCTGGTCGATGCGGTCAGCGCGATCGCCCCCGATGTCGAGAGCGTCAACTTCTACGGCGCCACCGAGACGCCCCAGGCCGCCGCCTTCTACCGCGTGCCGCGCCAGTGCGACGGCGACCAGCGCATGCCGATCGGTCGCGGCGCCGACGGCTTCGAGGTCGAGGCCGCGGACGACGGCGCGATCGTCATCCGCTCGCAGTTCCTGACCCTGGGTCCGGTGATCGACGGCCGCCTGCCGCCGCCGGCCCCGCCGACGCCTAAGACCTACGACACCGGCGACCTGGGCCGCCGCCGGACCGACGGCGCGGTGATGATCCAAGGCCGCCGCGACGACCAGGTGAAGATCCGCGGCCACCGCGTCGAGATGGCCGAGGTCACCGCCGCCGCCCTGCGCGCGCCCTACATCGCCCAGGCCGTGACGCTGAACATCGGCGGCGACGCCGCCCGCCTGGCGCTGTTCGTGCAGCCGCTGAACGCCGACCTGGCGCTGAGCCCCGACGCCGTGCGCGCGCGCCTGGCCGCCGCCCTGCCCGACTACATGGTTCCGGACGCGATCCTGGTCCTGCCCGCACTACCACTGCTGCCCAACGGCAAGGTCGATCGACAGGCCCTGGTCGAGCTGGCCAAGGCCCGTCCGGCCACGGCGCCCGCCCGCGCCGCCACGACGCCCCTGGAAAAGACCCTGGTCGCCGACTGGAGCGATCTCTTCGCCCGTCCGGTCGGGGTCGACGACAGTTTCGCCAGCCTGGGCGGCGACAGCCTGTCCTACGTCACCGCCTACCTGTCGCTGGAAGAAGCCCTGGGCGCGGTGCCCGAGGGCTGGACCACGATGAGCCTGGCGGATCTGGCCGAGGCTGTTGGCGACGAGGCCCCAAAGAAGGGCGTCATGGCCTGGATCGAGAGCGCCATCCTGCTGCGCGCCGTGGCCATCTGCGGCGTGGTCGCCAGCCACTTCCAGCTGATCTTCACCGGCGGCAGCGCCACCAGCGCCCTGCTGTTCGTCTCCGGCTACATCTTCGGCGCGCTGCAGCTCAACGAGATGGACCACCAGAAGTCGCTCAAGCCCATGGGCCGGCTGCTGAAGGGCCTGCTGCTGCCGCTCTTCGCCTACGAGCTGGCCAATAC
>JAEXJH010000039.1 GCA_023445955.1 Pseudomonadota bacterium | reverse complement strand
CCGGCGGGGGGGGGGGGGCCGGGCCCCCCCCGGCGCCCCGGATCAGTGCGTCACAGGTGACGGCTCTGCCGGGCTCGCATCTGGGACGGTTCGACCGCGGCCCAGTTGGAGGACCAGTTGAGCGATGGCCGGCAGCACGACGAGCGTGACCGCCGTCGCTGTGATCAGACCGCCGATAACCACCATCGCCAGCGGCTTTTGCACCTCCGCGCCAGTCCCATGCGCCAAGGCCATGGGAATGAAGCCGATCGCGGGCACCAGGCCCGTCATCAACACCGGACGGAAACGCTCGATCGAGCCCTCATAGATGGCTTGCGGGACCGGCATGCCCTCGTCGAGCCTCTGGCGAACGCTCGACATCACCACCAGGCCGTTGAGCACCGCCACCCCGGCCAGGACGATGAAGCCCACCGCCGCTGAGATCGAGAAGGTGATCCCGGTCAGGGCCAAGGCGAAGACCCCGCCCGACAGCCCCAGCGGAATGGCGGCGAAGACCGAGGCGGCGGGCTTCACCCCGCCCAGCGCCATGTAGAGGATCAGGAAGATCAGCACGAAACAGAGCGGCACGACGAGCGCCAGGCGGGCGGTCGCGGCCTTCAGGTTCTCGAACTGTCCGCCCCAGGTCAGCCAGGATCCGGTCGGCAATGGCACGGCGTCGACCTTGGCCTTGGCCTCGTTGACGAACGAACCAATGTCGCGCCCCCGCACATTGACTTGGATGACCACCCGGCGCTTTCCGTCCTCGCGGCTGATCTGGTTGAGGCCGTCGGCGAACCGGAACTGCACCAGTTCGCGCAGCGGGACCGAGCGTTGAGCATTGCCGTTTTCCGACGGCAACATCACCGGCAGCGCGCCCATGGCGTCGAGATCGTCGCGCTGGGCCATGGGCACCCGCACCGTGATGTCGAAACGCTTGTCGCCTTCGAAAACATCGCCGGCCTGACGTCCGCCCATCGCGGCGGCCACCGTGTCGGCGACCTCCTCGACGGTCAGCCCAAAGCGCGCGATGGCGGCGCGGTCGAACCGCACGTCCAGGGTCGGAGCGCCGGCGGTTTGCTCGACCCGAACCCCGTCGGCGCCCGGGATAGTTTCCAATACCGCGCCGATCTTGGCGGCCGAGGCGCCCATCTTGTCCAGATCATCGCCATAGAGCTTGATGGCGACGTCGCCGCGCACGCCGGCGATCAGTTCGTTGAACCGCATCTGGATCGGCTGGGTGACCTCGAAACTGTTGCCCAGCAACGGCGCGACCTTAGCCTCGATGCGCTCGACGACCTTGGCCTTGTTCTCCACGCCCTTGGGCCACTCCTTCTGCGGCTTGAGGATGATAAAGCCGTCCGAGACGTTGGGCGGCATGGGATCGGTGGCGACTTCGGCGGTGCCGGTTTTGGAGAACATCATCTCCACTTCCGGCAGTGAGCTGACCGCCTTTTCCACCTGCTGCTGCATGGCGCGCGACTGTTCGAGCGCCGTGGAGGGGATCTTCAGCGACCCCATGGCGACGTTCTTCTCATCCAACTGCGGGATGAACTCCTGGCCGAGGGTCGTGTAGACCACGCCTGCGACCAGGAAGAGGGCCAAGCCGCCGCCGATGAACGGCCAGGGCTTGGCGATCGCGCGCTTAAGCACCGGGTCGTAGTGACGCTTGGAGTAGGCGATCACCTTGACCTCCTTCTCCGACACCTTGCCACGCATCAGGATCGCGACCATGGCCGGCACGAAGGTCAGCGACAGGATGAACGCCGCGCCCAGGGCCAGCATGATGGTGATGGCCATCGGTGAGAAGGTCTTGCCCTCGACGCCGGTGAAGGTCAGCAGCGGCGCGAACACTAGGAAGATGATCGCCTGGCCAAAGACCGTGGGACGGATCATTTCCTGGGTCGCGTGCAGGACGGTTTCCAGGCGTTCGGGCAGACTGAGCAGTCGGCCGCGATGGTGCTGTCGCTCGGCTAAGCGGAGCAGGCAGTTTTCGATGATAATCACCGTGCCATCGACGATCAGACCAAAGTCGAGAGCGCCCAGGCTCATCAGATTGCCCGGCACCTTCAGCTCGTTCATGCCGATAGCCATCATCAGGAACGATAGCGGGATGATCAGCACGGCGATGAAGGCCGCGCGGACATTGCCCAAGAGCAAGAACAGTGTCGCGGCGACCAGGATCGCGCCTTCGGTCAGATTGCGCTCGACCGTCGCGACCGTCGCGTTGACCAGGACCGAGCGGTCCAGCGTGGGGGTGACCTCCACCCCTGGCGGCAGCGACTTCTTGACCTCCGCCAGCTTTTCGCCAACTGCCTTGGCCACCGAGCGGCTGTTCTCACCGATCAGCATCAGGGCGGTGCCGACGACCACCTCGTCGCCGTTCTTACTGGCGGCGCCGGTGCGCAGGTCGCCGCCGACACGAACTGTCGCGACATCCTTCACCGCGACGGGCACCGTCCGCCGTGTGGCGATGATGGCGCTCTGGATTTCGTCGAGCGTGCGCACCCGCGCGTCGGCGCGGACCAGATAGGCCTCGCCGGCTCGCTGGATGAAGTTGGCGCCGACCGAGAGGTTGGCCGACTCCAAGGCCTTGGCCAGGTCGGTGTAGGACACGCCGTAGGCCGCCAGCTTGGCGGGGTCGGGCTCGACGACATATTGCTTCTCATAGCCGCCGATCGAATCAATGCCGGCCACGCCCTTGACCGAGCGCAGTTGCGGCCGGATCACCCAGTCCTGCACGGTCCGCAGATAAGCGGCTTGGGAAATCTGATCGGTTAGCCGCTCGCCTTCGGGGGTCAGATAGGCGCCGTCGCTCTGCCAGCCGGGACTGCCGTCGCGGGGCTTGGCGCCCTTGCCACCGGGATTGGTGAACTCCACCGAGTACATGAACACTTCGCCCAGGCCGGTGGTGACCGGTCCGATCTGCGGCTGGACAGAGGCCGGCAGGGTGTCTCGCGCCTGGGTCAGGCGCTCGGCCACCTGTTGGCGGGCAAAGTAGAGGTCCGTGCTTTCGGAGAAGATCGCCGAAACCTGAGAGAAGCCGTTGCGCGAAATCGAGCGCGTGGTCTCCAGGCCCGGAATGCCGGCCAAGGCCGTCTCGACGGGAAAGGTCACCCGCTTTTCGATCTCGATCGGCGACAGCGCGCCGGCCACGGTGTTGATCTGCACCTG
>JAEXJH010000038.1 GCA_023445955.1 Pseudomonadota bacterium | reverse complement strand
GCCGACAGCTCCCCCAGCGGGGGAGCAGATTCTAAGGCTAAGCCCTGCCGGTGACGCCGGCTACAGCTCTGGCAATCTGGTGCACGTTGTAAGGCTTGCGCACGATCGGCGCGTCAAATCCCATCGGCGCGGCCTTGTCCGCATACCCCGTGGCGAACACGAATGGCCGGCCCATGGAGCGCAGGATCTCGGCGACCGGGGCGACCGACTGGCCGTTGAGGTCGGCGTCCAGCACCGCGACGTCGAAGACCATCTCGACCATCGCCAGGGCCTCGCTGAGTTCGGCGGCGCAGCCGACGACCTCGACCCCGGCGTCCTCCAGGCCCGCTTCCAATTCCAGGGCCAGCAGCAGGCTGTCCTCGACGATCAGCACCTTCAGGCCCGCTATGGCGCCAGGCCTCACGGTCTCGTCGGCGGCGACCACGGTCTCGACGATGCGCTCGGGCGCGGCCTCGACCGGCTCGGGCGGCGGGGCGTCGGCCAGGGCCTCGGCTGCGCCCTGGATCATGGCGGTGACGCCGCTGGGGCGGTAGTTGATCTTGGCCGAGCCGCCCAGCTCGCGGCCGGCGACGTCCTCGATCAGGGTGGCGCCGAAGCCCTTGGTCGTGGGCGGATTGGCCGGCGGGCCGCCGGTCTCCAGCCATTCCAGGGCGAAGCCGCCTTCGGGCGTGCGCCGCCAGACCACCTCGACCTTGCCGTTCTCGGACGACAGCGAGCCATAGCGCATCGCGTTGACCGCCAGCTCGTGCAGGGCCAGCGACAGCGCCGACGCCGCGCGCGGGGTCAGGAACATCTCCGGCCCGTCCCAGCGGGTCTGGGTCGGCGACAGGCCGCCCAGTTCGGCGGCGGCGATCCGCGCCAGGGTCGCGCCACGCCAACGCGCGGCGGTCAGGAGGTCGTGGGCCGAACTCATCGACTTCAGCCGGCCGGCGAAGGTCTTCAGGAACACGTCCAGCGAGGCCGACTTGCGCGCCGACTGGGCCGCCACCGACTGGACGACGGCCAGCAGGTTCTTGATGCGGTGGTCGAGCTCGGCGACCAGATTCTCGCGCTGGGTTTCTTCTTCCTTGCGCTCGGTGATGTCCTGGACGACGCCGATCAGATAGGCCGGCTCGCCGTCTGGCCCCAGGACCACGACGCCCGAGCCGTGATTCCAGGTCTCGCGCCCGTCCGGGCTGGAAGGGCGACGATACTCGACGTCGTAGCGGCCGGTTTCCTTGAGCTGGCGGTTGATGAAGTCCGGCGCCCACTCCTGATCCTCTGGATGCAGGTAGTCGAACAGCACCAGGCCGTTGTTGGCCGCCACCTCGCCCGGCTCGATGTTCGAGATCTTGGCCAGGCGCGGGCTGACCGTGATGATGTCGCGCTTGATGTCCCACTCGAACTCGCCCAGGCCGGCGGTCGAGATGGCCAGTTCCAGGCGCTCGCTTTCCAGGTTCTTGGCGGTGCAGGGCGAGGCCAGGAGCTCGGACGCCAGGGCGGCCAGATCCTCCAGCGCCTCGCGGTCGTCGTCCGAGGCGGGGCCGCCCAGGCCGGGACCCTCGACGACCAGCGCTCCCAGCGCGTGGCCTTGGGCGTCATGGATCGGCACGGCGAGCGCGACGGGGCCCTTGGCGACGACCACCTGGTCGGCCAGGTCGCCGGCGCGCGGGGTCTCGGGGCCGGCATAGCCGACATAGGCCTTGCGCCAGACTCGGGTCTCGTCGACCAGGGCGATGGCGGCCTTCGGCGCGTCGAACAGGCGGGCCGCCAGGCGCACGATGCGCAGGAAACGCGGCTCGTTGACCGCGCTGTCCAGGATATTCAAGGCCTTCAAGGCGTTGAGCCGGGCAGCGTCCTGGCGGTCGTCGCTGACGATAGGGGCGTCGTCCATGATTCGAGCTTAGACTCGCTTCGCGCCTGGCGCGAGCGCCTTGACGGTGTTTGAGGGGCGGTCTTTTGGATGGCCTTGCTGGGCTCTGCCGGGGATTCCCCTGTGGTGAAGCTTCTACCCTTGCGCTAACGTGGAACCGCGACGTCAAGCAGGCGTTGTCGAGGCGCAGCTTCAGCGTCCCGGTCGGTCGCGTCGCGAACAGGAGATGATCATGCCCGCCAGTCCCGCCGCCGCCAAGGAAGCCGAAAAGGCCAAGTCGGCCACGCTCGAAGCCGTCGAACACGCCGAGCGCAGCTTCGCCCAGGCCGCCGACGCGGCCCGCGTCTCGCTGACCGAAGCCGCCAAGCGCGTCGAGAAGTCGGTGACCGAGGGCTTCGAGACCCTGCGCGCCCAGAGCCGCACCTATACCGACACCGCCGGCCAGCAGATCGAGGACGCCCAGCGCTACGCCTCGGAGCGTATCCGTGAGCGTCCGATCACCGCCACCCTGGCCGGTCTGGGCGTGGGCGTGCTGATCGGTCTGCTGCTCTCCGGCGGCCGCAGCAGCAACCGGTGATCTTCGAAAAGACTCTGATGACGCTGGCTGCGGCCGCGGCGATCGCCGCCGCCGCCGCGGTCGCCGTCGTGTCCGCCGCCTTCGCGATCTATGCGGTGCTGGTGCCGCTGGTGACGGCGGCCGGCGCCGCCGCGATCGTCTCGGCCGTCGCGGCCCTGATCGTCGCCATCGCCGGCATGATCGCCGCGCGCAAGGTCGAAGGCCGTCATCACCATCATGGCCAGCAGGCCCCGCAGCAGGGCTTCGACATGACCGCCAAGGTCGTCGAGATCGTGCGCGACAAGCCGCTGATGTCGATCGGCATCGGCCTGGCCGCCGGGATCTTCGCCTTGAAGAACCCGACCCTGACCGCCTCGCTGGCCAAGGCCTTCCTGGACCCCAAGCCGCCGCAGCGCTGATCGTCCTGGATTGTTCAGGTCCTCACCCAAGATCGACGCCACCGGATCCGTTCGGTGGCGTTATTCTTTGGTCTTAAGCCTTGCGGATTCCCGGAAACCCTAAGTTTTCAAGGGAATCTATCTCGAAAATTTGAGCGTCTCCGAGGAGTTAAGCTGCTTACGCTTTGCCCTCGCGCGCTCTAGATGCTTCCCGCGCGTTCCCGCCCTCCCTGGAACGCCTTCCCATGGAGTGAACATGACGTACAAGCTGCCGGAACTGCCCTACGCCTACGAGGCGCTGGAACCCACGATCTCCGCCAACACGCTGCGCTTTCACCATGACAAGCACCACGCCGCCTACGTCACGGCTCTGAACGGCCTGCTGGACGGCGACGACAAGGGCTCGCTGGAAAACGTCATCAAGACCGCCGGCCCCGGCAAGGTGTTCAACAACGCCGCCCAGGCCTGGAACCACGCCTTCTTCTGGGACGGCCTGTCGCCGACCAAGACCGCGCCGGGCGCTGATCTGGCCGCCGCGATCGAGTCGACCTTCGGCGGCCTGGACGCCCTGAAGGAAAAGTTCGTCGCCGAAGGCATCGGCCACTTCGGCTCGGGCTGGGTGTGGCTGGTCTCGGACGCCTCGGGCGCGCTGAAGATCATCTCGAC
>JAEXJH010000037.1 GCA_023445955.1 Pseudomonadota bacterium | reverse complement strand
CGTGTAGGGAATGCCCAACGTGTCCGCGATCTCCTGGTACGCCATCCCCTCGATATTCTTCAGAACGAAAACCTCGCGCAACTCAGGCGGGAGGTCCATCACGATTTTCTTCAGGGTAAGTGTTTCGTCCTGCGCGGCTGGTGTTCCCATGCGCGTGAAGAAGCTGTCGTCGACCGTCTGCGAAAGGCCGCTTACCCGGTCACGCTTCTTCAGATCGAGCACCAGATTGCGCGCGACCTGGAGGAGCAGGGCCTTGGTGTTGCGCAGCTGTCCGGCCGCTGCGTAGGGCGCCACCCGCAGGAAGGTCTCGGCCACGATGTCCTCAGCCATGTCGCTCCCCCACTGCTTCCTGACCGCCGTTCGAAGCCAACGGTTGTAGCGGCGAAAGAGGTTGTCGCCTGACGCGGCGATGGCCGCTGCTGTCGGTGCTGGGGGAACGGAGCCGTCCACGGAGAAACTTCCAACCTGGGATTGCTCACAGAATCCTACGATCAACTGAACATGAAAAGACTATAAATGAAGAAACTGAGCGTTTGCCGGTCTGTGTGACTTCGCATTGGTCCGTGATCCTGTTCGCGTCGTTGAAGTGGGCGCGCAGGGCGTATGGCCGTCTTGGAAGTACAAGTTGGTCGGCTCATTCGTCATCACCGACGGCAGGCAGGGCTTACCCAGCCTCAGCTCGCTGAAATCGTTGAAATGCAGGTCGGCTCCTTGAGCCGCATTGAGCGCGGCAAAGCGGCTCCGAGTTTTTCCACACTGTCGAAGTTGGCGGAGGCGCTTGGCGTGGAGGTCCGGGACTTCTTTGGTGTCGGAGACTTCGCAGCCGGCGAGGGACGCGAAGACCCGCTCTCAGAAATCGTCCTACTTGTCGCGAAGGCACCGGTGAAGGTTCAGCTCCGGGTTCTAAAAACTGTCAGAGCCCTGATCACTGAAGAATAGCGATCTGCTGATAAACGCGCGCCAACTCGCCGAGGAGTAGGCAGCGAGTCTGCGTCACCTACGCGGCCACAATCAGTGCTCGTGCGCAAGTGTGGCAACTTAACCTTGAATTGTACTGTGGCGCTTCGCAGTAGCGTCAGGTCTCTGGCGCCATGCAAGCATGGCCGCGCCGCTCGATCCTTCGAGACCGGATCGCGCCGCGGGCGGCTGGCGCGCGCGGCTGCGGCTTAGTGTGCCGGACCTGGCCTGGGAATTCCTCAGGCGCAATGTCGAGTACCGCGCCGAGTTCGCCAGGGTTTCGCGCCGTCCCGCACGGATTGATCCATGCTGGGGGCTGCGGTTCGGCGCCGACCCTGACGTCCCTGCGCCGCAAGCCGAGATCTACTGGCGGCCTGAGGCCGCTCCAGGACTGGTCGTGCCGTTCGAGCAGGACGCTCAGATGTCGGCGGCCGAACCGCGCTCATGGCGTCTTCCGGGCGCAGGGCGGCGGGCCGAGGACGGTCTTCATGTGCGGATGCCGGAGGGGCTGCAGCTGCAGTATCGACGCGGCGTCAGACCAAGCGAACCGCTGCTCGTCGTGCTGGCGTTCGACCAGGATTTTGGCCTTCGAGTACGCGCTGTCGATCGGTTGAACCGCGCGGTGGCGGGACTGGCGCCGCCGCCCTCTCACGTCACCGCCGCGCAGCGCGAACGACTGGCCAAGAGTCTCCTGGCTCTGGACGGCGACCTTGCGGGCGACAGCTATCGCGCCATCGCCGGCGCCATCTTCGGCGAAGCCTCGATCGCCCGGGAGCCGTGGCGCACCTCGTCGCTGCGGGCAGCCACCATTCGCCTGGTTCAGGCCGGGCGGCAGTTGATGGATGGCGGGTATCTGAAGCTCCTGCGGGGCGGCCTCTGAGGGGGTGACGAAAACGGCGCCCCCCGTCTGCGTCATCCACCCCAGGCGAGGGGCCGCGCCAGCCTATCCGAACGACACCGGCCTTCTCCGGGCGTCGCCGAGGATACGCCATGAGCAGCGACGCCCCGTCTGCACCCCAACGTCATCTTAAAACGATCGAGGCCGCACGGTTTCTGGGCCTGTCCGATCGAACCTTGGAGAAGCACCGGTCCTACGGCACCGGGCCTGTCTACCGGAAGATCGGCGGACGGGTCGTCTATGCGCTGGACGATCTGATCGCCTGGTCCGAGCTCGCGGCCCGTCGATCGACGACCGATCCGGACGCTCAGATCGTGCCCGCGGCCAAGCGCCAGGCAGAGTCCGGGAAGCGTTTCGTCGCCCCGTCGGCGTCGACCGCGCGGCGCGGATCATGAACGCCCAGGTCGAACTCCTTTGGCTCGACGGCCAGATTGAGCGCTGGATCCGGTTCGGCCGGAGCGCTGAGGAGCGGTTCATCGACCGCCGCCGACGCGTCGTCGCCTTCGCGCCCGGCGCCATCTTCGGGTTCGTCCGGTGGCGCGCGGGCGACTACGGAACCGTCGAGTCCAGGATCGCCGTGCTGCGCGCGGTTCGTCCTGGCGAGCCGTTCACGACCTATCCCTTCGTCGCGCCGGGCGCCGAGGTCCTGCTGAACCTCAGCGGCTGGTCGCGGGTCCAGATGGTGCTGGACGCGATCGATGCGATCGAGCGGATCGGGCTCTCGGCCGCCGCCGTGGCGCCGGATCACTGGCGGCACATCGGCGCCAGGGTCGGGGTCGGGCTGCCGCCCCGGTCCTACGATCGCGCCCGCCACCGCGCGTGGCTGCTGCGCCGGAACCTGGGTCGATGAAGGGCTGGTCGTTCATCGTCGCAGCGATGGTGACCAGCTGCGCGCTCGTCGTGGCGCCGGTTGTCGCGGCGTTCGAGAAGCGCTTGATCCTGAACACGACGGCCAGCGCGCCGCTGGGGTTCTACTGGCTGGACGGAAGGGCGCCGAGGGCCGGGGATCTGGCTCTGGTTCGGCCGCCGATGGACCTGGCGCGGTGGATGGCGTCACGGCGCTACCTGCCGCTCAACGTGCCGCTGATCAAACGGATCGCGGCGGTGAAAGGGCAATCGGTCTGCATCCAGGCCGGCGTGGTCCATATCGACGGGGTCGCCGTCGCGCGTGTCCTGGATCGTGATCGGCTGGGGCGCACGTTGACCGCATCGACGCTCTGCCGCCACCTGGGACCCGGCGAGATCTTCCTGCTGAACGCCGACCCGAGAAGTCTCGACGGGCGCTACTTCGGCCCTCTGCCGCGCCAGACCGTCGTCGGCCGCTTGACGCCGCTTTGGACCTGGGAGCGCTGACATGGTGCGCGTGCTCCTTCTTTCCTTGTTCGACCCGCCGACCAGATCTTT
>JAEXJH010000036.1 GCA_023445955.1 Pseudomonadota bacterium | reverse complement strand
GCGCCCCTAATCTTTAGTCCGCCGCCGCGTGGGCCGCGGCGCTGGGCGCGGCCTTCTTGGTCAGCCAGATCAGCGGGATCAGGATCACGCACAGCCAGGCCGAGACGCGGAAGAAGTCCAGGGCGGCCAGCAGATAGGCCTGGTTGACCACCTGCTGGGTGACCGCCCCAACCGCCTGCAGGTGGGTCATGCCCGCGGCCTGCAGCTTGTTCACCGCATCGATCCAGGCCGGGCTGCCCGAGCTCATCACTTCGGACAGCCGAGTCTGGTGCACGGCCTCGCCGCGGTCCCAGATCGTCGTGGCCAGCGAGGCGGCGAAGCTGCCCGCGGTGATCCGCGAGAAGTTCGACAGACCCGAGGCCTGCGGCGTCTGCTGGGGCGGGATGCCGTTCAGCGAGATGGTCACCATCGAGATGAAGAAGGTGCTCATCGCCACGCCCTGCACCAGCATCGGCATGACCAGCGCCCAGAAGTTGGCGTCGGGCGTGTAGCCGGAGCGCATGAAGAACGACAGGCCGAAGGCGGCGAGGGAGAGCGTCGCCATCCAGCGAGCGTCGACCTTGCCCATCAGGCGGGCCATGAACGGGGTCAGGAACACCGCCACCACGCCGCTCGGCGCGGCCCCCCGGCCGGCCCAGGTGGCGATGTAGCCCATCCGGGTCTGCAGCCACAGCGGCAGCAGCAGGTTGTTGCCGAAGAACACCGCGTAGCCCAGGCAGAAGGCGATCGTGCCGATCACGAAGTTGCTGGACCGGAACAGCGACAGGTCGACGATCGGGTGCTTCTCGTTCAGCTCCCAGATCACCCAGGCGATGAAGCCGACGATGGCGATGCACAGCTCGACGACGATGGCGGGCGAGGAGAACCAGTCGGCTTCCTTTCCGGTGTCCAGCATCACCTGCAGCGCGCCGACCCAGACCAGCAGCAGCATGAAGCCGGTGCGGTCGATCGGCAGCTTGCGGGTCGGCGTCTCGCGGCTGGCCATGTTCCGCCAGCACAGCACCGCGCATAGGATGCCGACGGGCACGTTGATCAGGAAGATCCACGGCCAGGAGAAGTTGTCGGAGATATAGCCGCCCAGGATCGGCCCGCAGATCGGGGCCACCAGGGTGGTCATCGACCAGATGGCCAGGGCCGTCCCGCGCTTGTTGGGCGGGAAGATCATGATCAGCAGGGCTTGCGAGCCGGGGATCATCGGACCCGACACCGCACCCTGCAGGATGCGGAACAGGATCAGCGACTCCAGGCTCCAGGAGATGCCGCACAGGAACGAGGCGACGGTGAACAGGATCACCGAGACCACGAAGGTCTTCACCACGCCATAGCGGCCCATCAGCCAGCCGGTCAGCGGCACCGAGACGCC
Source organism: Pseudomonadota bacterium (assembly GCA_023445955.1). Classification (GTDB taxonomy): domain Bacteria; phylum Pseudomonadota; class Alphaproteobacteria; order Caulobacterales; family Caulobacteraceae; genus Caulobacter. Next base: position 2,163 of record JAEXJH010000036.1, on the reverse strand, counting down.
GTTGGCCACGGCGAAGGCGGTGATCACCCACGTGCCCTGGCTGGAGCTGACGCCGAGATTGCCGGCGATCGTGGGGATCGAGACGTTGGCGATGGTGCTGTCCAGCACCTGCATGAAGGTGCCCAGCGCCAGGGCGATGGAGGTGACGGCCAGGAGAATCCCGGTCATCGGCGGCGGACCGGCCGCCTGCGATTGTTCGGACGCCATGGGGCGGCTCCTACTAGCGGACTACTTCGCGCCTTTGGCGACGTCGATCTTGGCCTTCATCGAAAGGCCCACGCGCAGCGGATGCTTGGTCAGCTCGGCCGGGTCCAGCGTGATGCGGACGGGCACGCGCTGGACGACCTTGATCCAGTTGCCCGAGGCGTTCTGGGCCGGGATCAGCGAGAAGGCCGAGCCGGTGCCGCCGGCGAGACCCCGGACCCTGCCGTGGAACTTCACGTGGCCGCCATAGAGGTCGGAGGTCAGGATCACCGGCTGGCCGGGGACCACCTTGTCCAGCTGGACTTCCTTGAAGTTGGCGTCGACATAGGCCTGGGCGGTCGGGACCACGGCCATCATCGGCGTGCCCATGGCCACTTGCTGGCCGACCTGCACCGACTTGCGAGCGACGACGCCGTCGGTGGGGGCGCGAACTACGGTGCGGGCCAGGGCCAGGCGGGCGGCGTCAAGGCGCGCCTGGGCGGCTTTCACTTCCGGGTTCTCGCCGATCGAGACGCCCGAGATCAGCACATTGTTGGCCTCCCGGGTGCCGATGGCGGCGTCGCGGCTGGCCAGGGCCTGGGCGCGGACGGCCTGGGCGGCGGTCAGCGCGGCCTGGGCGTTGGCGAGGCGGTTCTGGGCGGTGGTCAGCTCGTCGCCCGAGACAGCCCCCTCCCCGACCAGCGCCTGGCGACGGCCAAGGTCGACGCGGGCGCGCTCGACGTCCGACTTGGCGGACGCGATCTGGGCGTCGGCGCGGGCGACATCGGCCTGGCGAGCCTCGAACTGGCCGCCCAGCGCGGTGTCATTTGCGAAGTAGCCCTTCACCTTGCGCTCGGCCTGACCGAGGGCGGCTTCGGCCTGGGCCACGGCGATGCGGGCGTCGGCGTCGTCGATGACGACCAGCGGGTCGCCGGCCTTCACGGCCTGGGTCTCGACGACGAAGATCTTGGCGACCGGGCCGGGCGACAGGGCGGTGACCTGGGCGGTCTCGGCCCCGACATAGGCGTCGTCGGTCTCGACATAGTGGCTGTCGAAGACCAGCCAGTAGGCGCCATAGGCGACCACGCCGACGGCGACGGCGCCGCCCAGCAGAGTCAGTTGGCGGCGACGCTTGGCGTTGGAAGCGGCTTGCGAGGCGGCGGCGGGTTGTTGATCGGACATAGGTGCAAGTCCTAGGAAGCGGATGCTTTGGAAGTGTGGGTTCAGGCGCCGGTGAAGCCGCCGCCGAGAGCGCGGATCAGGGCGATGTCGAGGGCGAAGGCGCGGCTTTCCAGGTCGGCGACGACCCGGCGCTGGGCCAGGACCGACTGCTCGGACAGCAGCACCGACTGGTAGGTCGACAGCTGGCCTTCGTAGCGCAGGCGGGCGATGCGATAGGCGTTCTCGTTGGCGGTCAACGCCAAGCGGGCGTCAGCGAGACGACTAGCGAGCGCCTTCTCGCTGGCGGTGACGTCGGCCACCTCGCGCAGGGCCTGGGTCAGGGCGCCGTCATAGCTGGCCACGGCCGCGTCGCGGTCGGCCTCGGCGCCGCGCAGGCTCGCGCGCAAGCGGCCGCCCTCGAAGATCGGCAGGCGCAAGGCCGGGCCAACCTGGCCGATGTCCGAGCCGCTGGAGAACAGCTTGTCGAGATATAGCGATTGGACGCCGATGAAACCGGTCAGGTTGATGTCCGGATAGAACATCGCCTTGGCCTGCTTGGTGCGCGAGGTCGCGGCCTCGGCCCGCCACCTGGCGGCGACCACGTCGGGGCGGCGGCCGATCAGGTTGGCCGGCAGGTTCGAAGGCAGGCCGAACGGCTTGATGGTCGCGGTCGCCTGGCGAGCGATAGCCAGGCCGCGATCGGGACCGGCGCCGACCAACGCGGCCAGGGCGTTGCGGGTCAGGGCGATCTGCTCGTCGATGGCCGACAGTTCAGCCTTCGACGCGGGAGGACCGGCGGCCGCCTGCTCGCTCTCGGCC
>JAEXJH010000035.1 GCA_023445955.1 Pseudomonadota bacterium | reverse complement strand
CGCCGATCGAGACGCCGTTGGCCTGCGCCGTCGTGCTGGCGGTGACGCCGTCCGACACCGTCTGGACGTTGAGGGCCTGCTCCGAGAAGATTTCGCCGAGATTGATCTGGTTGTTGAGAACCTGGCTCGGCGTCGCCTGTTGAGCGTAGACGGGGCTAGTAACGGCCGCGCTTAGAATCGCGAATATCGGGATCACGCTTAGCGTTCCAGCGAGACGGGTCGTCGCGGGTTTGCGCATTGTTCGTTCCCAGATTGTCGTAAGCCGGAGTGAAGGCGCCGGTCTGGCCGACCGTGGCGTCGCCGAACGGGTCGTAGCGCAGGCAGCTTTGCGGGCCGGGCATGCCATAGAGATTGGCGCTCATTTCGACGGCGGCGCGCTCGATCAGCGCGCGCACGGCCAGTTGCATGGGCTCCAGCGCCCCGCGGCCGCCCGAGATGTCGACGAGGGTGCCGCCCAGGAGGTCGAAGATGCCGGCGCTGACTTCGCGGCCCACGACCTGCTTCTGGTACGAGATGACATCCACAACCTCGAGGGTGCGGGTGTTCACCAGGCGCAGATCCATCGCGACGTTCATGATGAAGACGCGGCGCTTGAAATTGCCCTTCAGGCCGTCGGTCGCCTTGTCGCCGACATAGGCGTCCACGCCGGCCGAGCGGATGTTGTAGTTCAGCTCGGTGATGCCGCCGACGACATAGAAGTCGGAGCCCGGCACCTGGCCGGCGATGATCTTGCGATAGTCCGCCGGCGCGTCGGGCGCGGGGTTGGGACGATCCGAGATCAGCTTGTTGTTGGCGTACTTCAGCTCGAACTCCGACACCGAGGTGTCGAAGCGCTCGACCATGGGCATGCCGGCCTTGGCGAAGGCCGAGAAGGCCATCAGCGAGGCGCCCTGCGTCACCTTGCGGCCCGAGCCGTCGGACTCTTCCTTGCCGGTGTAGTCGGCGATGCGGCCGATCGCGATGCGCGGGGCGGCCACGTGGTTGGCGCGGGCGTACTGGTTCAGGCAGACGAGGGCCGCCGAATAGTCGGTCGGGTTGGCGGTGACCGGCGCGCTGCCGATCGGCTGAGCGTAGTTGCCGGCCGTCGAGGCCACAGGCACGCTGCCGCAGCCGGCCAGGGCCGTCGCGCCCATCAAGGCTGCAACAAGAGCGGTGCGCTTCAGAGTCATTGAGCGGACCCCGCCTTCACCACATTCGAGCCGGCGCTGACGTTGCCGTTATTCACCTGGCTGGAATTGACGATGACCGTGTTGTTGTTGCCCTGGGTGATGACCGTCAGGTTGTTGCCGATCGCGGTCGAGCCGGCATAGCCGCCCAGGCCGCCGACGCCCGAATAGGCGTCCAGCGAACCCGAGCTGCGGCTCGACGAGTAGACGCTCTGGTCCGCGCCGGTCAGCATGACGCCGTCGACGATCACCCGGTTGCCGTTCGCGTCGCGGGTCGAATACTCGACCATGCGGTTTTCCTGGCCCGAGCTGCGGCCATAGCCGGCGTTCATCGAGGCCGAGTTGGTGGTCATCGACTGCGCCGCGGCGACGCCGCCCGCGCAAAGCGTGACGAGGACGGCAGCGACCGTCGCGACGCTCATCTTCTTATTACGATGCCAGGCCATGGCGGCTCCGCGAACTGTCGACATGGGGCGGCAAGCAACACCCGTGCCAAAAAGGTACAGATCGACGTGTAGGCCCCAGGTCGAGAAAAAATGGTTAAGGGGCGGCCTAGGGGCGGCGGGTGGTTCGAATCGTCGCGGGGCGCCCTAGATAGAGAGACATGAGCGACCAGCGTCCCGAGCCGATCTTCAACGCGCCCTGGCCGGCCCTGCTGGCGGCGGCCTCGATCCTTTTCCCGCACGTCCTGCTGCTGCGCGCCAGCGACGCGACCATCGAGTCCCTCGTCCTGATCCCGCGCGACTTCTGGCAAGGCGTCTGGACGGGCCCCGTGACCATGATGTTCGTGCACGACGGCTGGATCCACGCCCTGATGAACGCCGCCTTCGCCCTGGCCTTCGGCGCCCCGGTGGCGCGGCTGCTGGGACTAAATGGCCGGGGAGGGGGCATCTTCTGCCTCTTCTACCTGATCAGCGGCGCGCTTGCGGGTGTCGGCTACGCGGCGATTCATCCGGATGGGACCCAGGCAGTGGTCGGCGCGTCGGGCGCGGTCTCGGCTCTGATGGGCGCGGCGGCCCGGACCATGGACTACCAGGGGCGGGGCGGACCCATTCTGGGGCCGCGCGTCATCTCGCTGGGTTTGGGCTGGCTGATCGTCAATCTGGTGATGGCGGTGGCTGGCGGTCTGCTGACCATGGGCGCTGGCGCGGTGGCCTGGGAGGCCCACCTGGTCGGCTTCGCGGTGGGCGTCCTGCTGATCGGTCCGTTCGCCCGTTGGGCCGGCGTCCATACCGAAACATCGGAAAGCGATTGATCAAGCAGCCGCTTTGCGAGACCCTCGTTCTCTAAAGAACATAAGGGAGAAGCGCAGTGCTGGTTTCTCAGATCCTCAAGGACAAGGGCGATCTCGTGTTCACGGCCTCCCCGCAGGAGACCATCGGCGCGGCGGCCGCGTTACTTCATACCAGACGGGTCGGGGCCATGGTCGTGGTCGACGGCGAGGAAGCCGTGGTCGGGATATTGTCCGAACGCGACATCGTCCGGGCCATCGCCAAGGAAGGGGCGGGCGCGCTCTCCAAGCCGATCAGCGGCTGCATGAGCGCCAATGTCGTCTTCGCCCAGCCGGACGAGACGATCGACACGCTGCTCGAGCGCATGACCGACCGCCGGATCCGCCACCTGCCGGTGGTCAGGGGCCAGCGCCTGGCCGGGATCATCTCGATCGGCGATCTGGTGAAATACAAGATCAGCGAGACCCAGGCCGAGGCCGATGGCCTCAAGGCTTATATAGCCGCGGGGTGACGCCCCTCTCTTATATATGTGTGGGATCGCTCAAGCAGCGAAGCGGTAGCGACCCCACACATATAAAGAGCTAGCCCTCGATGAGCTCGGCCCCGGCGCCCTGGGCGGCGTCGGCGACGCTGTAGCCCTCCAGCACCGCGGCCGTGGCGTCGCGGGCGCGTAGCAGAGCTTCGCGCAGGGCGCAGGTCGCCAGGTCGCGGCAGTCCTCGCAGCGGCGGAAAGCCGTGCGGCTGACGCAGGGCGTCAGGGCCAGCGGCCCGTCGACCAGGCGGATGATCTCGGCGAAATTGATCTGTTCGGCCGGACGGCCCAGCACATAGCCGCCGAACTTGCCGCGCCGGCTGGTCACCAGGCCTTCGCGCGACAGCGACAGCAGGATGGCTTCCAGGAACTTGCGGGGGGCGTCGGCGCGCTCGGCCAGCTCGCCGGCGGTTACCTGGGTATCGGCGCGGGCCAGTTCGATCATCGCGCGCAGGGCGTAGCGGGCCTTCTGGGACAACATGGACGCCAGTCACCTTATACAGAAGCGTAGCGGAGGCGTGTCCGGGCGGGCGCGCTCTATAGAGTGATCAGCCTTCTGAGCGAGGCTCGGCCATGAAGCAAGTCTGCATGACGTTGTTCATGCACAGGGAATGGGCGGGTCTGGGGATGAATCCGTGATTCAGCGCTTGCCGGCTCGGGAAGCGGCCCCTAAAAGCCGCCCCTCGCTTCGGGGCCACGGCCCGCCGGACGAAACCTAGACCTTCGGGGCTTGCGTTTCTGAAAGTGGATCGCTAAGTTCCGCAGCCTCAATCGAATCTCTTCTGACTTACGGCGCTCCCAAGCGGCGCGCCTCGGTCACCTTTTGCGCTCTGAACTGGCTTCGGCCTCGAAGAAAACAAAAGTGAAAAGGACGGTTGACCCGGGAGTTCTGCTTCGTTAGAAGCCGCCCTCCCAGAAATACAAAGAGGTTCGCAAGAGCTTCCAAGTATTTCGGACTAGGAAAGCTTCTATTTCTTCTGAAATAAACGCTTGACTGGTTTCGGTGGTTTCTTTAGAAGCTGCCGGCTCTGCCGAAGACCTCCGGGTTGGTTGGCGGTGAGGTCGGAAAGTTTTGAAAAAAACGATTTGACACGGAATTCGAGGTTCGCTAGAT
>JAEXJH010000034.1 GCA_023445955.1 Pseudomonadota bacterium | reverse complement strand
TCACGACCCTGGCGCTGCGCGACCAGGTGCTGCCGCCCACGCTCAATCTGCACGACCCGATCCCGGCGACCGAGGGCCTGGACCTGGTGGCCCTGACTGTGCGCCGGGCGCCTTTGCGCTACGCCCTGAGCAACAGCTTCGGGTTCGGCGGCGTCAACGCCAGCGTCCTTTTCAAGCGCTGGGAGGGCTGACCCCTACCGGGCTCAAGCCACGAGCTGGTCGCTCGACAGCGCGTAGAGCAGCGCCGCGCCGCTGCACGCCTGGACCGACAGCCCCAGGGTCTCGGGCAGGATCTGGTCGATGAAATAGCGCGCCGTGACCAGCTTGGCGGCGAGGAAGTCGCTCTGGCCGTCCTGGTCCGCGCGCTCGACGGCGGCCAGGGCCTGGCGCGCCATCAGGTAGCCGCAGACCGTCAGGGCGAACTGGCGCAGGAAGGGCGAGGATCCCGCGGCGCGATCGTCGGCGGAGGACTTGGCGCTCGACAGCCAGTCGATGCTCGTGCGCAGGCGTTCGGCCGCGGCGAGCAGGGCGAAGGCCAGGCTCGTCCGGGGCAGGCCCGTCGCGAACTGCTCGATCTCGTCGACCAGCGCCATCCAGTGACGCCCGCCGTCCTGGGCCAGCTTGCGGCCGACCAGGTCCTGGGCCTGGATGCCGTTGGTGCCCTCGTAGATCGGCGCGATGCGGGCGTCGCGGAAATACTGGGCGACCCCGGTCTCCTCCACATAGCCCATGCCGCCGAACACCTGGATCGCCAGGTCGGACATCGAGACGCCGATCTCGGATCCCAGCGCCTTGACCATCGGCGTCAGCAGGTCGGCGCGGCCCCGCGCGGCGGCGCGGTCGGTCTCGTCGCGGGCGTGGTGGGCCCGGTCGATCGCCGCGCCCGTAAAGAAGACCAGCGCCCGCCCGGCCTCAACCATCGCCTTCATGGTCAGCAGCATGCGGCGCACGTCGGCGTGCTCGACGATCGCCACGGGCGCACCGGCCTTGGCCGACTGGACGCGCTGGCCGGCATAGGCCGCGGCGGCCTGGTAGGCGCGCTCGGCCACGCCGATCCCCTGGATGCCGGTGTTGATCCGGGTGCGGTTCATCATCAGGAACATGGTCGCCATGCCGCCGTGCTCGCGCCCGACGAGGTAGCCGACGCAGTCGCCGTCCTCGCCGAACGCCATCGTGCAGGTGGGCGAGGCGTGGATCCCCAGCTTGTGCTCGATGGACAGGCAGCGGACGTCGTTGCGCCGGCCGGGCTTGCCGGCGGCGTCGGGCAGGAACTTCGGCGCCACGAACAACGAGACGCCCTTGGTCCCGGCCGGGGCCCCGGCGATCCGCGCCAGGACGAGGTGGACGATGTTGTCGGCGCAGTCGTGCTCGCCCCAGCTGATGAAGATCTTCTGCCCCTTGATCCGGTAGGTCCCGTCCGGCGCGGGGACGGCCTCGGTGCGCAGGGCCCCGACGTCCGATCCGGCCTGGGGCTCGGTGAGGTTCATCGTTCCCCACCATTCGCCGCTGATCAGCTTGGGCAGATAGGTCTGCCGCTGCTCGACCGAGCCGGCGTCGGTCAGGGCCTCGATCGCGCCCTGCGACAGCATCAGGCCGACCGACAGGGCCATGTTCGCGGCGGTCATCTGCTCGGTGACCGCCGCGCCCACGGTGAAGGGCAGGGCCAGGCCGCCATAGGCCTCTGGCGCGCAGGCGCCGGCCCAGCCGCCGGCGGCATAGTCGCGGCAGGCCTGGCGGATCGCCTCGGGAATCCTCACCGACCCGTCGTCCCAGACCGCGCCCTGCACATCGCCCAGCCGGTTGGTGGGGGCCAGCACCTCGCCCGTGAACTTCCCGGCTTCCGCCAGGATGGCCGGGACCACGGCCGGGGTCGCGGCCTCCAGGCCGGGGAGGTCCGAAAGGCCCTTCAGGTCGGCGAAGGTCTCGAGCGCGAAGATCTGGTCCGCGACGGGCGGCTTGTAGGACATGGGGGCTCCACGGATGGCCGGCGGCCTGGGGCGAAGACGAAGGGGAAGCGCGTCAGGCGCTCGCGCGGCCCGCGGCCAGGCCGGCCAGGCGATCGGCGATCAGCGCCTCGGCCTCGGCCATGATGCGGTCCATCAGCGCCTGGACCGTCGGAACGTCGTCGATCAGACCGGCGACCATGCCGCAGCTCCAGGCGCCGGCGTCCATCTCGCCATCGCGCATGATGCGCGGATAGACGCCCGCCACTTCGGGAGCGATGTCGGCGAAGGTGACGCCGGGGCCCAGTTCGCGCTCTTTCTCGAGAAGACGCTGGACGCCGGCGTTGTTCAGCACGCGCTCGGTGTTGCGCAGCGGGCGCATGACCAGGCGGGTGTCCAGTTCGCTGGCCGCGACGATGGCGGCCTTCACGTTCTCATGCACCGGCGCCTCGCGCGTGGCGATGAACCGCGTGCCCATGTTGATGCCGTCGGCGCCGAGCGCCAGGGCGGCCACCAGCGAACGGCCGTCGGCCATGCCGCCCGACGCCACGAACGGCACGTCCAGGGCCTGGGCGGCGCGCGGCAGCAGGATGAAGTTGGGCACGTCGTCCTCGCCCGGATGACCGCCGCACTCGAAGCCGTCGACGCTGATCGCGTCGCAGCCGATCGACTGGGCCTTCAGGGCGTGGCGGATCGAGGTGCACTTGTGGATGACCTTGACCCCGGCGTCCTTAAGCGCGGGCAGCCATTCGGACGGGTTGTTGCCGGCGGTCTCCACCGCCTTGACCCCGCCCTCGATGATCGCGGCCACATAGCCGGGATAGTCGGGCGGGTTGACCGACGGCAGGAAGGTCAGGTTCACGCCGAACGGACGGTCGGTCATCTCGCGGCAGCGCGCGATCTCGCGGCGCAGGTCCTCGGCGGTCGGCTGGGTCAGGGCGGTGATCAGGCCAAGCCCGCCGGCGTTGGAGACCGCCGCCGCCATCTCCGCGAAGCCCACCCAGTGCATGCCGCCCTGGATGATGGGCCGTTCGATGCCGAAAAGCTCGGTGATGCGGGTCTTCATGGATGCTCCTCCTGGCCGCTGTCGCGCGGCTTCGCCGGTGTGGAGCTATTTTTAACGTACAGTGTATACTGCATCAAGAGGCATTAGCCTCGCCTAGGTGGACCCCTTCGGCAGGCCGGCCATGATCGATGCGGCCATCGGCGCGGCCAGGACGTCGAACGTCTTGCCGAACACCAGCTTTCGCGAGGCTTCCAACGAGACGAGGCCATGGAGAGAGGCCCAGACCAGATGGGCGGCCACGAGGGGCTCGCCCGGCGCGCCCAAGGCGGCGAAATAGGCCTGCACGCCGCGCAGCAGCACCTCCCAGGCGCCCGACTGGCGTCGGGCGCTGTCGCCGAACGTCTCCAGCAGGCTGCTGGGA
>JAEXJH010000033.1 GCA_023445955.1 Pseudomonadota bacterium | reverse complement strand
GTGCGGAAGTAGGCGATGGAGGCCTGCAGCTCCTCGGCCTGGGCCGCCAGCTCTTCCGAGGTCGCCGACATCTCTTCCGAGGCGCTGGCGTTCTGCTGGGTGACCTTGTCCAGCTGCTGGATGGCTTCGTTGATCTGCGAAGAACCGATGTCCTGCTCGCGGCAGGCGGCGCTGATTTCCGAGACCAGTTCGGCGGTCTTGCGGATGTTCGGCACCAGGCTGGTCAGCATCTCGCCGGCCGATTGGGCCGCCTTCACGGTGTCCGAAGACACGGCGCTGATCTCGGCGGCGGCAGTCTGCGAGCGCTCGGCCAGCTTGCGCACTTCCGAGGCGACCACGGCGAAGCCGCGGCCATGCTCACCAGCGCGGGCAGCTTCCACCGCCGCGTTCAGGGCCAGCAGGTCGGTCTGACGCGCGATCTCCTGCACGATGGTGATCTTCTCGGCGATGGTCTGCATGGCGTCGACAGCCTTGCTGACGGCCTGGCCCGAGGTCTCGGCGTCGATGGCCGACTGGCGGGCGATCTTCTCGGTCTGCGAAGCGTTGTCGGCGTTCTGCTTGATGTTGGCGGCCATCTCTTCCATCGAGGCCGAGGCCTGCTCGGCGGCCGAGGCTTGCTCGGTAGCGCCTTGGCTCATCTGCTCCGAGGTCGCCGAAAGCTCCTGGCTGCCGGCCGAGACGTTCTCCGAGGCCGAGATCGCGTCGGCGACCACGCCGCGCAGGCGCTCGATCATGACGTTCACATGGCCCAGCAGGTCACCGATCTCGTCGCGCGTGGTGATGTCGACCGACTTGGTCAGGTCGCCGTCGGCCACCATCTTCACGGCGTCCGAAGCGCGGTTCAGGCCCTTGCTGACCGCCATCGAGATGTACAGCGCCGCGGCGGCCGCGCCGAGCAGCGAGATCACCGACAGGCCGATCAGCAGGTTGCGGGTGGCGGCGAAGTCGGTGTCGGCCTTCTCGGTGGCGGCCTCGACCTGGCCCTTCGACAGCTCGACCAGTTCCTGCACCTTGGCGCCGGCCTCGACCACGGCCTTGCGGCCGTCACCCATCGACAGGGCGCTGGCTTCGGCGTCATGGCCGGCGGTCGCCAGCGGCAGGATGCGGCCGTGTACGTCCATCATCTGCTCGAAGGCGCCGCCCAGGGCCTGCCACTTGGGCTTGCCTTCGGCGGTGGCCATGCCCTCGGCCTTGCCCAGGAGGGTCTGGAACGCCTGGCGCTCCTTGTCGACCGAGGTCTCCAGCTTGTTCACCTCCTCGGCCGAGCCGACGAGGATCTGGTTCTTCTCGAAGCGGACGATGTTCAGCAGATGGATGTTCAGCTGCTGGGCGATCTCCAGGCGCGTGGCCGGGCCATCGGCCATGTCGTTGAGAGCCTTGTTCGTCTTGGCCAGGCTGGTGACGCCGAAGACGTTGCCGACGAGCAGCAGGGCGATCACGAACCCGAAGGCCAGGCCGAGCTGAAGCTTGATGGTCAGTCGCATGGGAAACTCCGGGCGATCAGCGTTGAGCGGTGTGGAGGGCGGTGATGGGAGCTGACTGCCCCCGGGCGGCGAAAATCTGGTCGAGGTCCGGCAGCACGATCACGTCGCCGTTGCGGCGGACCAGGCGGCGGATGAAGTCGGGCCGCCAGCGCATGCCGACGCGCGGCGCGTCCTCGGTGCTGTCGGGGGTGATCGAGGTCACCTCGTGCACCTTGTCGGCGCGCAGGCCGATCAGGGTGGGCTCGCCGTCCAGCGGGTGCTCGATGACGACGATGCGGTTGTCGATCGTGGTCTCGCTCACGGCCATGTCGAAGGCCATGCGCAGGTCGACCAGCGGGATCACCCGGCCGCGGAAATTGATCACGGCGCCGACGAAGGCCGGCGCGCCGGGAACCGGGGTTTCGGGCAGCAGGTCCAGGACCTCGCGCACATAGCCGGCCTCGAGGGCGAAGGTCTCGCCCTGCAGGTCGAAGGTCAGGGCCTCGATGGTATCGGTGGTCATGTCGCTCCCCCTCACCCGGCCGCGCGCATCTGGGCGTCGTGGCGTTGGCCCAGGCTGACCAGGGCGGCGATGTCCAGGATCAGGGCCACGCCGCCGTCGCCCATGATCGTCGCACCCGAGAAGGCGCCGACATCGGCGTGGAAGCTGGACAGCGGCTTGATCACTGTCTGGTGGTCGCCCAGGATCTGATCGACGACCAGGCCGACGCGGTCCTGGCCGGTCGAGACCACGACGATCTTCTGGTGCGGGTCAGGCTGGGTCCCGGTCGCGAACTGCTCGCGCAGGCGGATGAACGGCACCAGCTCGTCACGCAGGGTGATCAGGTTGCGGCCGGTCGAGCGCAGGTCCTGCGCCGGTGTCAGCTCGACGCATTCCTCGACGCTGCCCAGCGGGATCACGTAGCGGCCCGCGCCGACGCGGATCAGCAGGCCGTCAATGATGGCCAGGGTTAGCGGGATGCGCAGCGACACCACCGAGCCTTCGCCCGGCGTGCTGCTGATCTCGATCGAACCGCGCAGGCCCTCAATGGTCTTCTTGACCACGTCCATGCCGACGCCGCGGCCCGACAGGTTGGTGATCGCCGCGGCGGTCGAGAAGCCGGGGGCGAAGATCAGCTGCAGCAGCTCCTGGTCGCTCAGCACGGCGCCGGGCTGGATCAGGCCGTTCTCTTCGGCCTTGGCGCGGACGCGGGCGCGGTCGACGCCGCGACCGTCGTCGGTGATGGTGATCACCACCTCGGCGCCCGACTGGCGGGCGGCCAGCATGATCTTGCCGACGGCCGGCTTGCCGGCGGCGGCGCGCTGCTCGGCGCCTTCCAGGCCGTGGTCGGCCGAGTTGCGGATCAGGTGGATCAGCGGGTCGGCCAGGCGCTCGATCACCGTCTTGTCCAGCTCGGTGGTCTCGCCTTCGGTCGACAGCTCGATCTGCTTGCCCGTGTCGCGCTCCAGGTCGTGGATCAGACGTCGGAAGCGGCCGAACAGCTGGGCGATCGGCACCATGCGGACGACCATCATGGTGTCGCGCATCTCCGAGGCCAGGCGCTCGATCTCCTCGGCCACGGCGCGCAGGGCGACGTCGCTGCTGGAGGCGGCCAGCTGCTTCAGGCGCGACTGGGCGATGACCAGCTCGCCGACGCGATCCATCATTTCGTCCAGGCGCTCGGCGGGGACGCGGACCGTGTCACCCGACTTCGACGCGGCGCGGCCGGTCTCGGCGGGAGCGTTGGCGGCGACGGGTGCGGCTTCTTCCTGCACGACGACAGTTTCGACGACTTCAGGCTCGACGGCGGCGGCCGTCAGATCCTCGACCTCCAGCGTCATCTCGTCGATCACGAAGATGAAGACGTCGTCGATGGCGTCGCGGTCGTGCTTGGTGGTCAGCAGCACTTCCCAGGCCAGGCGGCACTCGGCCGGGACTAGCTGGGCCAACGGCGGAACGGCGTCGGTGATGACCCGCACGCGGGCCTCGCCCAACTCGCGCAGCTCGTCCAGCAGCGGCAGCGGGCGCGCGCCGTTGATCAGGGCGTCGGCCGGCAGGCTGAAGCGGATCTTGAAGGTGTTGAGG
>JAEXJH010000032.1 GCA_023445955.1 Pseudomonadota bacterium | reverse complement strand
GCCCATGAGGGCGCGGCGGAAGGTCGACATGAGATTTGAATTCCCGAAGGCATGACAAGGCGCGCGGCGTCAGCGACGCGGCGCGGCGAAGGAGAGTCAGGCGTTCAGGTTCTGGGGCGGACCCTGGCTGGGCGGACGCGGCGGGGCGCGCGCGTGACCGCGTACGCCGAGCACGCGCTGGACAGGCGTTTCGACGAACTCGGCGTATTGGACGGGCGCGATGGCCGGCATCGGCGCATCGACCGTGACCGCCAGAGTCGGGCCGACGCAGTTGGAGCACTTCAGCCCCATGAAGCCCTTGGCGGGCTCGGTGCGGACCGTGCCATCCTTCTCGAGGATGACGACCTTGGAGCCCTCGGCCGAACAGATGACGATCGCCGACCCGCTCTCCCGCAGGTCATGCGCCATCGCCGCCGCCGGCGTCATCGCCTGAACAAGCACCGCCAGCACCGCCGCAAACGCGGCGAGCAGGATCCGGAACTGGCCAAGGCGGGCGGTCATGATCGGTGAGTAGGGCGGGGCGGCTGCGCGGTCAATCAAGCGCGGGTGAGGCGGATCGGCGCGCGGGTACTTAAGGGGGTGGCTTCACATGCGGGAAGTGCGCCGCCACCATGCAGCATTGTCCGCTGGGCAGCGAGGTGAGTCGGCGTTAAGCAGCCGAGCCTCGTCGCTTAGCGCCACACCAGCCGTGACGCGCGGTGAAATAGCCGCCCGATTCTTGGTTGTGGTTGTGTGTTCTTGTATTGTTCCGATTGTTGTGCTTCAACGCTGTGGCTTGGGAAAAGGGGGAGAAATGGCTTTTACCGCGCTTGACCTCTTTTCCGGCGCAGGCGGGTTGAGCCTGGGGCTGGAGGCGGCAGGCATCCAGAGCGCTCTAGCGGTTGAAATCATTCCGGATGCCGCCGCGACCTATGGGCGCGTTTTCCCAGCTGCGACGGTTCACAATGGCGACATTCGGCATGTCGACTTCAAGTCATGGGCTGGCGTCGACGTTGTGGCTGGCGGTCCGCCCTGTCAGCCCTTCTCGATTGGCGGCCTTCGTCGTGGCCGGGAAGATGTCCGGGATTTTTTGCCGGAGTTTGTGCGCGCAGTCCTGGAAGTTCGCCCTCGCGTCTTCATCATGGAGAACGTGCCGGGCCTGATCTCTTTCGGATCCTATCTGCGATCGGTGCTGGCGCCGCTTTACGACCTTTACGCCATTTCCGAGCCTCAGGTTCTGAACGCCGCCGACTACGGCGTGCCCCAGAGCCGCAAGCGTCTAGTGATCGTCGGCAACCATGAAGGGACGCCCTTCCGCCTTCCGCCGGGATCGCCGGAGAATCGGGTTGCGGCCGGAACCGTGCTGACGCGTGAGCCGAAGGGTGAGCCGAATCCCTCGAAGATCGTTTTCGCGAAGAATCCGGATTTGCGGCCCAATCCCTACCAAGGCCACCTGTTCAATGGAGGCGGCAGGGCGATCGAGTTGGACAAGCCGTCCCCGACCATTCTGGCTGCGGCTGGGGGCAACAAGACGCACTTCTTGGATCTTGACGGCCGCATCCCCGCCTATCACCGGCATCTGAAGCAGGGCGGAGCGCCCTATACCGGTCAGCTGGAGGGTGCGCGTCGTCTGACGGTTACCGAGAGCGCCCTTCTTCAGAGCTTTCCGGAACATGTTCGGTTCAGCGGCTCACGGAGTTCGCAATATACTCAGATCGGCAACGCCGTGCCGCCCCGGCTCGCCCAGGCGCTCGGCAACGAGCTGGTCGAGCAGGTGCTGAGCCGGTCACGCCGTAAGTCCGTGGCGGCTTAGAAGCTTTACGTAAGCGTTGACCCGTTCGACATCGGGCTGGTTGGTTTCGATCAGCTCATAGAGGCGGACGAGCGCGGCGGCGCGGTTTGGCTTTTTAAGCACGCCAATTTGCAAACGGACAAAGCCGCGCACATCCATGACGGAGATGTCCGCGGTCGTATCGTTCAAAGCCTCGTCCAGGCCAGCCAGGTCGTCTCCGTAGGCGAGGACATGGGCGCGATAAGTGCCAATATTTCTTGCTGCGGCTATGGCTTGGCTAACCTTGCCGCGCCAGTCGCTCGCAGACACTTCGAAGGCCTCGAGGATCTCGCTGCCGCGCATGATCTGGACATCTGCCGATGCGCCGGTGCTGGCGTCGGATGCGTTGATGTTCTTGGTCTTCACATGCAGACGGCCGACGCCGCCCATATCGAATTGATCGATCACGGCTTGAAGCAAAGCGGCGACCGCGAATTGCTCATAGGCGCCACCTGACGGCAGCTTCAGAAGGTCGTCGAGTAGGCTGGCCACCTTCCGGAAGGACAGCTCCACGGTCGCCAGGGTCGGCATAGGCAGAACGGCGCGCGCCGTCAGGGCGACGATGGCGGACAGAAGATCCAGGAGCCGTTCGCGGGTTTCCGGAGCGGCCGTATCCATCCAGCGCAGTAAATCATCGAAGGCGGGAACATTGCCCCTCGCCAGGTTCGTCGTGTTCTTGCCGATGTTCTGATAGGCATCCTTGACGCCGGGGATGTGACGAGCGCTTAGCGCCGTCGCGAAGTCCTTAGCGGCGCTGCGGGCGCCATCACCTTTAAGCGTGTGACCAAACCCCGGCTCCTCAAGCCCCCAGGCGAGCTGGATGAAGACGCCATCTCGGTAGGACAGAGGCGCTTTTAGTGCTGCGTCGAGCAGCGCAATGGCGTCGGCGGGGAGGACGGTTCGTAACACCTTGATGTGCGCGGGCGCGCCCTCGAGAGTGCTCAAATGCCGATCGAGGTGATCTAGTAGCCGTTCAACGACACGAGCGGAGGTGCGCGCAGGTTGCGCCGCGGAAGAAGTCGCCATTGCTATAGGTTGGCGTACCGGTTGATGAGTGTCCATGGCGACAGCGGCGCGTTCCTTCAATGCCCCGCCGACGCCACCGGCTTCTTCTTCGGCGCGCGCAGCAGCATGCCCCTTGCGATCTCCTCCTCGCCGATCAGGGCGTGGGTGGCGCCCATCTGCTTGAGGAGGGTGACGTCGGCGTCGGTGTAGGCGCGGGCGATGATCTCGCAGTCGGGGTTGGCGGCGCGGGCCTGTTCGATGATGCGGGCGGCCTCGAACGGGCTGGGGACGGCGACGAACAGGTGGGTGGCCTTGTCGAGGCCGGCCTTCAGCAGCACCTCGGGCTTGACCGCATTGCCGCCGATCGTCTCGTAGCCGGCCTTGCGCAGTTCCTCGGCGCGTTCGGCGTCGTCCTCGATGACGACCAAGGGCGTCTTGGCCTTCAGGCCCTCGGCGACCAGCTTGCCGACCCGGCCATAGCCGACCAACAGGGCGTGGGGCTTGGCGGCGGCCAGGATCGGCGGCTCGCCGGCGGCCCCATCTTCGTTTCTTGGCAGCTCCTTCTCGATCATCTTGGGCAGGATGCGGTCCAGCACCGCAAACAGCAGCGGGTTGACCAGGATCGACAGGATGGCGCCGGCCAGGATCAGGTCGCGGCCCTCGGGCGGCAGCAGCTTCAGCGAGACGCCCAGGCCCGCCAGGATGAACGAGAACTCGCCGATCTGGGCCAAGCTGGCCGAGATGGTCAGGGCCGTGCTCATTGGGCGGCGGAAGGCCAGGACGATGACCAGGGCGGCGATCGACTTGCCGACGACGATGATCGCCACGGTGGCCAGCACCGCCAGCGGCTGCTGCAGCAGGACCTGATAGTTGAACAGCATGCCGATCGAGACGAAGAACAGCACAGCGAAGGCGTCGCGCAGGGGCAGGGTCTCATTGGCGGCCTGCTGGGAAAGCTCGCTCTCGGCCATGATCATGCCGGCGAAGAAGGCCCCCAGGGCGAAGGAGACGCCAAACAGCGCGGCCGAGCCGAAGGCCACGCCCAGGGCGATGGCCAGCACGCCCAGGCGGAACAGCTCGCGCGAGCCGGTGTGGGCGATCCGGTGCAGGATCCAGGGAATGACCCGGCGGCCGACGATCAGCATCAGGGCCACGAAGGCCACGACCTTGCCGATGGTGATGGCGAAGG
>JAEXJH010000031.1 GCA_023445955.1 Pseudomonadota bacterium | reverse complement strand
TCCGGCCCTCTGGGCCACCTCCCCCAAAAGGGGGAGGAGAATGGGTAGCGCCTACAGCGGCGCGCAGACCTCTTCCATCCAGGCGCGGATCTCCGGCTCGACGCGCGGACCGATCTCGGCCAGCACGCGCGCGTGATAGGCGTCGAACTGCGCAAGCTCTTCCGCCGTCAGCAGGCTCTTGTCGATCAGGCGTCGGTCGATCGGCGCCAGGGTCAGGGCCTCGAAGCGGTGCATCGGGCGGTCGCCGCCGGCGACGTTCTCGGCCGGCATGACGACTTCCAGGTTCTCGATCCGGATGCCGTATTCGCCGTCCTTGTAATAGCCGGGCTCGTTCGAGACGATCATGCCGGGCTGCAAGGCGATGACGTTCGGGGCCTTGGAAATCCGCTGCGGGCCTTCGTGGACGCCCAGATAGACGCCGACGCCGTGGCCGGTGCCATGGTCGTAGTCCAGCCCTTGCGCCCACAGCGCGGCGCGGGCGAAGGCGTCGATGGCCGAGCCGGTGGTGCCGGCCGGGAAGCGCAGGCGGGCGATGGCCAGGTGGCCCTTCAGCACCAGGGTGTTGCGGTTGATCATCTCGGCCGACGGCTCGCCGATGGCGACCGTGCGGGTGACGTCGGTGGTGCCGTCAAGATACTGACCGCCGCTGTCGACCAGCAGCAGCGAGCCCATGGCCGCGCGCTCGGTGGAGCGCTCGGTCGGGCGATAGTGGGGCAGGGCGCCATGGCCGTTGGCCGCGCCGATGGTGTCGAAGGACAGGTCCTTCAGCTTGCCCGTGGCCTCGCGGAAGCCTTCCAGCTTGGCGACGGCCTCCTTCTCGTCCGGCGGGTTGATCTGGCCCTCGGTGGCCAGCCAGTGCAGGAAGCGGGTCAGGGCCGCGCCGTCGCGCTTGTGGGCCTCGCGCGTGCCGTCCAGCTCGACGCCGTTCTTGCAGGCGCGGGGCAAGGTGCAGGGGTCCATGGCGCGAGCGATCTTCGCGCCGGCGGCGTCCAGCTGGTCGAAGTACCAGGCCGGTGACTGGGTCGGGTCGACCACGACGGTCTTGTCCGACAGGTCGCCCAGCGCCTCTTCCAGCTTGTCCGGCGTCTCCAGCGAGACCTGGTTGCCCAGCCAGGCGGGCAGGTCCTGGGTGACCTTGGCCGGCTCCAGGAACAGGCGCGCCGTGCCGTCAGCGTTCAGGATCGCCTGGGCCAGCGGCAGGGGCGAGCGGATGACGTCGCCGCCGCGGACATTGAACAGCCAGGCGATCGAGGACGGGGCGGTGATCACCGCCGCATCGGCGCCGAAGGCGGCGATCGACGCGCCGATGCGGGCGCGCTTGGAGTTCGATTCCTCGCCGGCATATTCGACGTATTGCGGCACGACCGGGGCCATCGGTTGGGCCGGGCGAGCCTCGCCCCAGGCCTGGTCGATCGGGTTGGCGGCCACGGGCTTCAGGGTCGCGCCGGCCCGGTGGGCGGCGGCCTTCAGGCCTTCCAGGGCCGAGGGGCTGTGCAGGCGGGCGTCATAGCCGATCACCGCGCCCTTTTCGGCGGTCTCAAGATAGGCCGGCACGCCGCCCTCGACGAGGTCGCGGATCTCGAACACGCCCTGGTCGACCTGCTCGCGCACCTGAAGGGTGTAGCGGCCGTCGACGAATACCGCGGCGCGGTCCTTCAGGATCACGCCGGCCCCGGCCGAGCCGGTGAAGCCGCTGGCCCAGGCCAGGCGGTCATTGGCGGCGGGCAGGTATTCGTTCTGGTGTTCGTCCTCGTGCGGCACGAGAAAGCCGTCCAGCCCCTGCGCGGCCATGGCGGCGCGGATCAGCGGAACGTGCTTGGGCCCGAAGGACGGGTCGGTGGATTCGTCGAAGGTCTGGCGCATGGGGAGGATTTAAGCCTCCCCACACGAACAGGGAAGTCCTACGGCCGTTGCAACACCAGCGTCGCCCAGGCGTCGCGGTGGATGCGGTTCACCACCTTGAAGCCGCGCGACAGGTAGGCGGCCTTGACCATCCGTTCCTGGGTGCGCAGCAGGCCCGACAGGATGACCGTGCCGCCGGGGACCAGGGCGTGCTTGATGTCCTGGGCCAGGCTGATCAGCGGGCGGGCCAGGATGTTGGCGAACACCAGGTCGTAGGGGGCGTTGTTGGCCACCAGCGGGTTCGACAGGCCCGAGGCGTGGACGAACTTGGCGTTGGCCTTGTTGACCTTGGCGTTCTCCTTGGAGATCCGCACGGACGGCTTGTCGATGTCGGTGCCGACGGCCAGCTTGCTGCCCGTGCGGGCGGCGGCGATGGCCAGCAGGCCCGTGCCGGCGCCGACATCGAGCACCTTGTTGAACTTGCGGGCCTTGATCAGGCGGTCATAGGCCTGCAGGCAGCCGACGGTGGTGCCGTGGTGACCGGTGCCGAAGGCCGCACCGGCTTCGATGCGCAAATTCACCGTGCTGGCCGGCAGGCGGCCGCGGTCGTGCATTCCGTAGACGAAGAAGCGCCCGGCGCGCACCGGCGGCAGGCCCGACAGCGCCATGGCCAGCCAGTCGGCGTCGGCCAGGGTGTCGCGCACGACCTTCAGGTCGTACTCGCCCAGCAGCGCCATCAGGCTGGCGTCTTCCTCGTCGGTCGTGGGGAAGGCGTCGATGCGCCAGACGCCCTTGTCCTCGTCCTCTTCCAGGATCGAGTAGGTGGCGCCTTCCAGGCCCGGATGGTTGTCGATGGCGTCGGCGGCGGTCTCGGCTTCGACGCGCGCGCCGCGGGCGACGATCTGCTGGGGCGTATAGTCGGTCATGGCGCGCCTGTTAGCGCCAACGGGCGCGAAAAGCGAGCCTTAGCGCGTGGTCATGCCGGTGGCGGCGGCGTCGGCCATCACCAGGGGCGTGGGCGCGGAGGCCGGCTGGGGCTTGCGATCCTCGGGCAGAGAGACGTCGAGGATGTCGCCGCGCTGCGAGGCCCAGTTCGGTGCGTCGACCGTGGGCGGCGGCGTGGCGGGGCCGTGCTCGGACGGGACATAGGTCGGAAGCTCCGGCGCCGGCGACGGTTCGTAGTCCGCGTACTGGATCGGCGGCGGGGGCTGGGTGGCCTGCAGGAAGTCGGTGCCGACCACATAGTCCGGGACCTTGCCCGACGGCCACGCGATAGGCTCGGCGTATTCCTGCTGAGCGTATTGGGCCGCCTCCATCTCGGGCGTGTAGCCGACGTCCTGCGGGCCGGTCTGCATGGCCATGCCGGCCAGGACGCCGGCGAAGGCGCAGGCGGGGACGCCGTACAACACCGGAGGGGTGAGGGCGAAGGCCTTCAATTGGCCGATGAGCTGTTCGAGCCGCTGGTCCATGTCGGCATAGCGCGCGACGAGGGGTTTTGGTTCGATATCCCTCGCGAGACTCAAGCAAGCCCTTCTAGGGTGAGCGCGAAGGGGACCTGATGACCACCATGCCGCTGCTGCGCGAACGCCGCGAACACGAACACGCCCGCGTCACCTATGTGGAGCTGTTCTTCGACCTCGTCTTCGTGTTCGCGGTCACCCAGCTGTCCCACGCCGTGTTGGCGCATCCGACGCTGGAGGGCGTGCTGCATGCGGCCATGCTGCTGGCGGCGGTCTGGTGGGCGTGGGTCTGCACCTCGTGGGTGACCAACTGGCTGGACCCCGAGCGCGTGCCGGTGCGGCTTATGCTGTTCGCGCTGATGGCGGCGGGTCTGGTGCTCTCTGCCTCGATCCCCGACGCCTTTGGCAAGGGCGGGTTGGTCTTCGCCTGCGCCTACGCCTTCATCCAGGTCGGTCGCAGCCTGTTCTTCCTGGTCAGCGCCTGGCGCGAGCCGGCCCATCGCATGAACTTTGGCCGCATCCAGACCTGGGTGACGCTGTCGGCGGCGTTCTGGATCGCCGGCGGGTTGATGGACGGCGAAGCGCGGCTGATCGCCTGGGGCGCGGCCATCGGCGTCGACTATCTGTCGGCGGCGGTCGGCTTCTGGACTCCCGGACTGGGTCGCTCGGCCACCAGCGACTGGGTCGTCGAGGGCGGCCACATGGCCGAACGCACGGCGCTGTTCACGATTATCGCCCTGGGCGAGTCGATCATCGTCACTGGCGCCACCGTGGTCGGCCTGCCGTGGACGTTCGAGGTCATCGCCGCCTTCGCCACCGCCCTGGTCGGCAGCATAGCCATGTGGTGGATCTACTTCTCATTCACGGCCGAGGCGGCCAGCGAGGCCATCGCCGAGTCCAAGGACCCCGGCGCCATCGCGCGGCTGGCCTATACCTACAGCCACCTGATCCCGATCGCCGGGATCATCGTGGCGGCGGTCGGCGACGAGTGGGTGATCCACCACGCCGGCGGCCACACCGACCTGAAGACCGCCGCAGCCGTGATCGGCGGCCCGGCGCTGTTCCTGCTGGGCGTGCTGATCTTCAAGCTGGCGGTGTTCAAGGAGCTGTCGCGCACCCGGCTGGTGGGGCTGGGCCTGCTGGCCCTGCTGATCCCGGTCGCGGGTCATGTCAGCCCGCTGGTCCTGTCGGCGCTGTCGACCCTGGCCCTGGTGGTGGTTGGGGTCTGGGAGACGATGATCGTGGCGGGACGTCGCCGCGCCTGAGGGCCTTTAGCCGATCTGGTCGATGACGATGTCGCGCAGCTGGGCGCGGGTGAGGCCGGGCCAGACCTCGGCGGGGGCCTTGCGGGTCGGCGTCATGGTGCGGAAGGTCGAAGTCATATGGGGCGCGCTCTTGGTGGCGGCCTTACGGGTAACGTTGGTTTTCATAAAGTTCCAGACAGGGGTCGGGCGTGTCGCCGGACCCGATAGTTCATAAGGGGTGGAGATATCCGCCCGACGCCGTCGGTGACGGCAAGAGGGCGATGGAGCGCCTGGGGTTCAGCCGTCTTTGGGCTGAAACGTTTGGCTGCTTCCTGGATAGCATATGGTGAGCCGTCTGTCGCGTTCAACCCCCGCGACATGGGCGCGCGGACGAAAAAGGGGC
>JAEXJH010000030.1 GCA_023445955.1 Pseudomonadota bacterium | reverse complement strand
CCATTGGCCGGCGCCGTCGGCGTGCCGACCGCCTTGAACAGGTTGAAGCCCCAGCGGATGTTCTCGTTCTGCGCGCTGGCGAAGTTCACCGGGCGCGCGTCGATCGACAGCAGGCGACCCGAGGCGTCGCGCACGAAGCGATCAGGGAAGGCCCGCTCCAGGTCCGGGGTGATCGCCGGGAACGCGGCGATCACGTTCTTGGTCTCGGCGCTGGTGTAGGTGGCGTTGAAGGTCAGCTCGATCTTCTCGAACGGCTTGAAGTTCACGCCGAACTTGGTGACCTGGCGATTGTCGTTCAGCAGGTTGGCGTTGCCGCCGTCGGTGCGGCTGATGATCACCGTCTGGCCGGTCGTGAAGTCGAACACCGAGACGTTTGGCGTCACCACCAGCGGGTCGTTGATCTGGTTGGTCGAGGGCGCGCCCTCTTCGTCGGTGTAGCTGGCGATGAAGCTCAACTTCTTGATCGGCGACCAGTTCAGGCCACCGCCCAGGGTGGTCAGCCCGCCCAGGTCCGACAGGTTGTCGTAGCCGGCGTTGAAGTTGGCCGACAGGTCGCCCAGCTTGGCCAGCACGTTGTTGCGCGTGCTGGTGATCGGCAGGTTGAAGCTGCTCTGGAAGCTTTCGGTCGTGCGGGTGATATCGCGTTGGGTGGTCACGCCCGAGCGGACGGTCTCGCTGTTCAGGCCCTTGCTGTTGGCCCCGACCTTGAAGGTCGTCTGCAGCCCCCCCGCCGGCAGCTGGAAGAGGTTGCCGTTCAGCACCAGCTCGGCGCTTGCCGAGGTCGAGATCGAGTGGGCCGTGTCGGGGGCCATGGCCTTGTAGAGGCTGGGCGCGATGACGCCGAACGGGTTGACGGTCGGATCGCCCGCCGCCACCGCCGCCTGGAACGCCGAGACGTCCAGGCCGCGGCCGGTCTCGGTGTCGGTCTTGGTGCGGTCGAAGTCGCCGGTGACGTTCCAGCGCCAGTCCTTGACGCGGCCGTTGGCGGCCATGCTGACCTGGGTGCGCAGGGTGTCGACGCTGCGCGACAGGGCGCCCGGCGCGTCGATGTAGCGATAGCCGGTCACCGCCTGCGAGAACGGCGAGAACGGGCTGTTCCCGGGCAGGGTGAAGGTCACGCCCGGCAGGCCCAGCAGCGCCTGGCTGCTGGAGCTTTCCAGGTTGCCGCTGAGGGTCAGCTGGGTCTGCTTGTTGATGTCGCGGCTGATCGAGCCCTTGAACGAGCCCTTGTCGGCCTTGGAGATCAGCGAGCGGCTGGCCGTCAGGTCGCCGGTGTTATAGCGGCCGGCCAGCGGACCGAAGTCGGCCAGCGGCGCGCGGCCGTTCACCGCCGAGTCCGGCACGCCGGCGAAGCTGGACGCGACCGTCGCGGCGAGGTTGCCGCCGTTCAGGCTGGCGACGTTGCCGACCAGATCGAACGGCTGGCCGTTGGGCGCGCGGACGATGTTGCGGTCGGTCTCCAGCAGGTAGGGGTCGTGCGACAGCTGGACGTCGACGTTCCAGCGCTTGTCGCCGTTGATGTTGACGCGGTTGCCGCCCGCGCTGGGCGTGGTGCGGCCGCCATCGGTGGCCACCGTCACCGCGCCTTGCAGCTGCAGGGCGTTGTAGTTCTTCTTCAGGATGATGTTCACGACCCGCTGGTCGGCCTTGTAGCCGTAGCTGAGCGCGACCTCCTCCGGCAGAACCTGGAAACGCTCGATAGCTTCCGGCGGGATGCCCTGGATCTCCTGGAAGCCCGAGATGCGGCGGCCGTTGATCAGCAGCACCGGCCCGCCGCCGCCGTCGCGACCGCGCGTGCTGGTGGTCTGCGGCGTCAGCATGGTCAGGAGCTCGCCGATGCTGTTGGCGCCGAAGCTCTTCAGCTCTTCTTCGTTCAGCTCGAGCTCGGGCTGGATATTGCCCTCGACCTTGCCGCGCGGGTCGGCCTGGATGACCAGACCCTCGACCTCGTTGGGGCCGTCGGTCTTGACCTGCGGCTTCTGCGGATCAGCCTCGGCGACCGCCTCAGGCGGAGCCGGGACGGAGATCGCCGGCGCGGCCGAGGCGGCGGTCACGGGGTCGAGCGCGGCCGAGGCCAGCCCGTACAGGAGGATGGTCGAAAGGGTCATACAGGCCCACGAAAACACGAGTGACAGGAACGTCGACGCTCGGCCGCGCCAACGCTGGGTTGCCGCTCCTTACGGGGGTGCGACGCCCTCCGCAACGCCCCCCGGCGTTAACAAAAAGCAATGCGCTATAAAGCGCACACTCGTGTGTCTTCCAACGCTCAAAGAGCGTCCAGGCATTGAAATGTCGTCACATTTTCGACCATCGCGTGTTGCACGCGTAACGATGTTACAGCTTGGCAATAAACTGCGCCGCCATGTCGCAGGGGTGGTCGACGGCCAGATTCGGCGCGTCGCCCGGCGCGGCTTGCGCACGAGCGACGCAACTTGAACGTGCTACACTTGGATGAAGGGCTGGAAGCCGCCATAGATCATCCGCTTGCCATCGAACGGCATGCCGGAGGGATGCTTCATCAGCCGCTCGTCCACCATGACCTTGGCCTGGATCTCGTCGCGGCTGGCCTTGTCCCGATAGACGATCCACGAGAAGATCACGACCTCGTCCTCAGTCAGCTGCACCGAGCGGGGAAACGAGGTCAGCTCGCCATAGGGCGCGTCATCGGCGACGCACTCCACATAGGACAGCGCGCCCAGCTCCATCCAGACCTCGCTGGCCGTCTGGGCTAGCGCCTTGTAGGCGTCCAGCTGGTCCTTGCGCACCGGAATCACGAAACCGTCGACATAGGCCATGACGTTCTCCCTTGTTCGTCTTTGACGGGACAAGGACGCTCAGCGCCCTCCCGTTCCGACACTCCCCTCGCGAATTTTCGTGATCAGGCCCGCGATCGCCTTGGCGTGGCCGCCTGACAGGTCCGAGTCCGGAAAGATCGCCATCGGGACGTCGGGCGCCAAGCCCCTGCCCTTCAGGTCCTGACCGTCCGGTCCCTTGTAGAGCTCGGCCGGCAGCGCCATCGTCCAGCCGTTCGGCAGCGGTTTGGGCAACTGGTCCGAGAACGCCCCGCGCGTCGTCCCGCCCACCTGGGTGACGTTGGGCAGGGCCTTCATCATCAAGGTGAAGGTCTCGCCGGCGCTGACGGTGATGTCGCTGGTGACCAGATAGACCGGACCCGTGAAGCTGGCGCCGCTGCCAGGCTCGACCTTGACCGGCTGCGGCGGCGCCTTGGCCCCAACCGGAACCTTGGCGTAGGCCGCGCGCGGCTGGGCGGTGAAGCGAGCGGCGATGTGCTGGCCTATGGTGTCGTAGCCGCCGCGGTTGTTGCTGATGTCGACGATCACGGCCTTGGCGCCTGAAAACGCCGCCAGAGCCTCGTCCAGAATGGCGTCCAGTGGCCGAGGATCGTCCGGCGCGGCGTTGCGGGCGAAGGCGCCCATGGTGACGACGTTCAGATAGCCGATGTCGTCGACCCGCCCCCAGAACACGCGGTTGTTGGCCGCCTGCCGACCGCGCCCCTGCAGGATCCCGGTCAGGATCCCCTCGCGATAGGCCTGCAGCCACGCCTTCTCCTCGCCCTGCAGGTCGGCGGCGTGGACGCGGTTCAGGGTCGGCGACTCGCCCGGCTCCAGGTCCCGTCGCGAGCCGGCCACCAAGCCGTGCAGCTCGACGTGCGGATCGTCGAGGCCGGCGATCAGACCGGACAGAGCCGTCCACAACTGAGCGTCGGTGGCGGATGGGCTCACCTGGGCCAGGGCGGCCGCCTTGCGCGCCGGCCAGTCCAGCTTGCGCTCGGCCAAACGCGGATAATAGGCGGCGAAGGTGTCGGCGGCGAAGGCGACGATCCGGTCGGGCGTCCAGCCGGCTGCGGCGATGCAGCTGGTCGGCAGGTTCGGCAGCTTGTCGAACAGATAGCGGGTGCTGTCCGCACTGCCCGCCAGGGTGATCGTCCCCTGCCCCTCGGCCCGCCAGAAGGCCATGATCCCATCCGGGTCCGGCTCGCGGCGCGGATCGGGATAGCAGGCCTCGCCGACGGTCTGGAACAGCTGGGCGCCGTCCGGCCCGAACTGCACGATCCAGCCATAGCCCCGCGACTTCCAGGCGCCCCGCAGCTCGGCCGCCACCGCCTGGCCCTTGGCCTGGACGGGCCAGAACGGGCTTTCGGCGAAGGCCGGCGCAGCGATGGCGAGAACGGCGGCGGCCGCCAGGAGACTCAAGCGTTTCATGGGCGCGACGGTGAAGATGTCTCCGCCGCCGCGCCAGCGAAATCGGCCCTACTCGGTCTTCAGATAGATCTCCGAGCCCTGCTCTTTGAACTTCTCGCTCATCTGCGCCATGCCCAGTTCGGCGTTGTTCGGCGCGACGCCCGCCGCGAAGTCGCGGACCTCGTGGCTGATCTTCATCGAGCAGAACTTGGGTCCGCACATCGAGCAGAAGTGCGCGGTCTTGTGCGCTTCCTTCGGCAGGGTCTCGTCGTGGAACTTGCGGGCCGTTTCCGGATCGAGACCCAGGTTGAACTGATCCTCCCAGCGGAACTCGAACCGCGCGCGGCTGATGGCGTCGTCCCACATGGCCGCGCCGGGGTGACCCTTGGCGAGGTCGGCGGCGTGGGCGGCCGGCTTGTAGGTGATGACGCCGGTCTTGACGTCGTCGCGGTCGGGCAGGCCCAGGTGCTCCTTGGGCGTGACGTAGCAGAGCATCGCCGTGCCGAACCAGCCGATCATCGCCGCGCCGATGGCCGAGGTGATGTGGTCGTAGCCAGGCGCGATGTCCGTGGTCAACGGGCCGAGGGTGTAGAACGGGGCCTCGTGGCAGTGCTTCAGCTGCTCGTCCATGTTGGCCTTGATCTTGTGCATGGCCACGTGGCCCGGCCCCTCGATCATCACCTGGACGCCGTGGTTCCAGGCGACCTTGGTCAGCTCGCCCAGAGTGCGCAGCTCCGAAAACTGGGCCTCGTCATTGGCGTCGGCGGTCGAGCCGGGACGCAGGCCGTCGCCCAGCGAGAACGACACGTCATAGGCGCGCATGATCTCGCAGATGTCCTCGAAGCGCTCGTAGAGGAAGTTCTCCTTGTGGTGGGCCAGGCACCACTTGGCCATGATCGAGCCGCCGCGCGAAACGATGCCGGTGACGCGCTTGGCGGTCATCGGGATGAACGGCAGACGCACGCCGGCGTGGATGGTGAAGTAGTCGACGCCCTGCTCGCACTGCTCGATCAGGGTGTCTCGGAAAACCTCCCAGTTCAGGTCCTCGGCCACGCCGTTGACCTTCTCCAGCGCCTGGTAGATCGGCACCGTGCCGATCGGCACCGAGCTGTTGCGGATGATCCAGTCGCGGATGTTGTGGATGTTGCGGCCCGTCGACAGGTCCATGACCGTGTCGGCGCCCCAGCGCGTGGCCCAGACCAGCTTGTCGACCTCGTCGGCGACGGTGGAGAGCACCGCCGAATTGCCGATGTTGGCGTTGATCTTGACCAGGAAGTTGCGGCCGATCGCCATCGGCTCCAGCTCGCCGTGGTTGATGTTGGCCGGAATGATGGCGCGGCGGCGGGCGATTTCCTGGCGCACGAACTCGGGCGTCACGAAGTCGGGGATCGAAGCGCCGAAGTCCTCGCCGTCGCGCACGCACGGACGGTCCTGCTCAC
>JAEXJH010000029.1 GCA_023445955.1 Pseudomonadota bacterium | reverse complement strand
GTCAAGGCCGCCGCCAAGCCGGACGGCCAGCTGGTCGAACTGCTGATCAAGGACGGCGGCCGCTACAAGATGGTCAAGATCGACTACCGCGGCGGCCTGCGCTACCCGCGCCTGGAGCGCATCGCCGGGACGCCGGACCGTCTGGGCGACATCCTTACGCCGCGCAAGTAACCACCGGCACTCGTCGCCAGGTTGAGACTCGTTCTCAGCCTGCGACGATTTGGGGAAGGGCGGGAAGCCGACACTTATGGCACCTTCCCCCTCGTTCAATCCCTCTGAACGCGTACCGAAAAGGGCCCGCCCCCTCTCCCAAGCGGGCCCTTTTTTGCGTCTGGATCGGACTACCCCATTTTTTCCTGCGGACATTGACGCTCGCGTGACAGCGAGGGAACGATGCTGCCGCCGGGCGCGGGGGCTGCGGCGTTTTCAGTGTCAGGGACCGCCATGCTCGACCGTCGCCAGATCATGTGGGGGACGGCCGCCGCCGCCCTTTCAACCGCTCTTCCGGCCATGGCTGCGCCGAAGGACGACCTCTACGCGCTGTTCGACGCCTTCTTCGATGAAGACCTGACCGACAGCCCCGAACAGGCCACGAACCTGGGCCTCGACATCGGCAAGCACGCCGACGCCCGCTCGAAACTCTCGGACCGCTCGATCGCCGCCTGGAAGCGCGACCGCGCCGAACCGGCCCAGCGCATCGCCCGCCTGAAGAAGATCGACCGCAAGGCGCTGACTGGCGACGATGCGATCAACTACGATACCGCCCTCTTCAACTACGAGGCCCGCGAGGGCACGTCGAAGTTCGACTATGGCGCCGGCTCGCGGCCGTTCGTGCTGACCCAGTACTACGGGGCCTACATCTCGACCCCCAGCTTCCTGGACAGCAAGCACAAGATCGAGAACGCGACCGACGCCTACAACTACATCGCCCGCATGAAGGCGTTCGCCACGGTCCTGGACCAGGAGACCGAGCGGGCCAGCGCCGACGCCGCCAAGGGCGTGATCCCGTCGGACTTCATGGTCGACAAGGCCATCGCCCAGCTGCAGCAGTTCCGCGCCATCCCGGTCGAGCAGAACGTGCTGGTGACCTCGGCCGCCCGCCGCGCCAAGCCCTATGGCGATTATGACGCCCAGGCCGCCAAGGTGCTGACCGGCGAGATCTTCCCGGCCCTGGATCGCCAGATCGCCGCCCTGCAGTTCATGCGCCCCAAGGCCGTGCACGACGCCGGCATCGGCCGCCTGAAGGACGGCGACGCCTATTACGCCGCCCTGCTGAAGATCTACACGACCACCAACAAGACCCCCGACGAGGTCCACCGCCTGGGCCTGGACGAAGGCGCCGAGATCCAGGCGCGGATGGACGAGATCCTCAAGAAGCGCGGCCTGACCCAAGGCACGGTCGGCGCCCGCATGGCCGCGCTGGGCAAGCAGCCCGACCAGGTGTTCCCCAACACCGACGAGGGCCGCGCCCAGATCCTGGCTTTCTGCAACGACCGCCTGGCCAAGCTGCAGCCGCACCTGCCGCAGTGGTTCAACCTGATGCCCAAGATCCCGGTCGAGGTGCGCCGCGTGCCGACCTATACCGAGGCCGGCTCATCGGGCGCCTATTACGAGCGCCCGGCCCTGGACGGCTCGCGCCCCGGCGCGGTGTTCATCAACCTCAAGGACACGGCCGAGTGGCCGCGCTTCTCGCTGCCGACCCTGATCCACCACGAGGGCGCGCCGGGCCACCACTTCCAGCTCGCTTTGGTCGCCCAGAGCAACCTGCCCAAGCTGCGCCAGAACATGGGCTTCTCGGCCAATACCGAGGGCTGGGCGCTCTATGCCGAGCAGCTGGCCATGGAGATCGGCATGTACGAGGGCGACGATCTCGGCCTGCTCGGCATGTACCAGGCCCGCCTGTTCCGCGCCTCGCGCTGCGTGGTCGACACCGGCATCCACGCCAAGGGCTGGAGCCGCGAGAAGGCCATCGCCTTCATGGTCGACACCGGCGGCGACTCCGTGGGCAAGATCTCGCGTGAGGTCGACCGCTACTGCGCCAACCCCGGCCAGGCCTGCTCCTACAAGGTCGGCCACACGGTCTGGGCGGCGGCGCGCGAGCGGGCCAAGAAGCGCTTGGGCGGCAAGTTCGACATCAAGCGCTTCCACGACACCGCGCTGATGGTCGGCCCGGCGCCGCTGACGGTGCTGGAAGGCGTGATCGACCGCTGGCAGGGATAAGGCCCCGCCATGGCCAAGCTCGTGTTCGGCATGAACCAGTCGCTGGACGGCTATGTCGACCACGACAAATTCGCGCCGGACCCGATGCTTTTCCGCCACTTCGTCAAGGAAGCGGAAGGGCAGACGGGCAGCCTCTACGGCCGCAAGATCTACGAGCTGATGCGGTACTGGGAGGACGACCAGCCGACGTGGGGGCCCGACGAGCAGGCCTTCGCGGCGGCCTGGCGGCGGCAGCCCAAATGGGTCGTCTCGCGCGGCCAGCCGGCGTTGGGTCCCAACGCCTCGCTGGTTGAAGGCGATCTCGAAACCGCCATCCGCAAGCTGAAAGCCGACCACGACGGCGAGATCGAAGTCGCCGGTCCGGACATCGCCGGCGTCCTCACGGCCCTCGGCCTGATCGACGAGTATCGCATCTATCTGCACCCCGTCGTCCTGGGCAGCGGCGCGCCCTACTTCACCGGCGCGCGGCCGCCGCTGAGCCTGGTGTCCAGCGAGCGCATCGGCCAGGACGCGCTCAAGTTGGCGTACAAGCCAGCGCCGGGAAAATGAGACCGGTACCATTTCTCGCTTGAGTGGTCAGACAACCGCCCCCATAGTGCCTTGACGAAGGCGGCCCCAGAGCCGCCGGCCATTGCGCACCTCGGGGAGCCCAGGATGACCACCACCCTCACCCGCCGCCTGTTCGGCGCGAGCCTCGCCGCCCTCTCGTTCGCCGCCGCGCCGGCGATGGCCGCCCCCAAGGCCAAGGGCGACAAGCCGCTCTACAAGGACGCTTCCCAGCCGATCGACGCCCGGGTCCAGGACCTCTTGGGCCGCATGACGATCGAGGAGAAGGCCGCCCAGCTGATCGGCATCTGGCTGACCAAGGCCAAGATCCAGACGCCGGAGGGCGAGTTCTCGCCCCAGGAGGCCAGCAAGAACTTCCCCAACGGCCTTGGCCAGATCTCGCGTCCGACCGACCGCCGGGGCCTCAAGCCTGCCAAGGTCGTCGACGCCGCCGCCGGGGCCGAGGACGGCTCGGTGGGCCGCAACGCCAAGGACGCCGCCCGCTACACCAACGCCGCCCAGAAGTGGTCCGTCGAGAAGACCCGCCTGGGCATCCCGATGCTGATGCACGACGAGGCCCTGCACGGCTTCGTGGCCCGCGACGCGACCAGCTTCCCGCAGGCCATCGGCCTGGCCTCGACCTTCGATCCGGAACTGGCCGAGAAGATCTTCAGCGTCGCCGCCCGCGAGATGCGCGCCCGGGGCTCGAACATGGCCCTGGCCCCCGTGGTCGACGTGGCTCGCGACCCGCGCTGGGGCCGCATCGAGGAGACCTATGGCGAGGACCCGCACGTCTGCGCCGAGATGGGCCTGGCCGCGATCCGCGGCTTCCAGGGGACGACCCTGCCGCTGGCCAAGGACAAGGTCTTCGCCACCCTCAAGCACATGACCGGCCACGGCCAGCCCGAGAACGGCACCAATGTCGGCCCGGCCCAGATCGCCGAGCGCACCCTGCGCGAGAACTTCTTCCCGCCGTTCGAGCGCGCGGTGAAAGAGCTGCCGGTGCGCTCCGTCATGCCGTCGTACAACGAAATCGACGGCGTCCCCTCGCACGCCAACCACTGGCTGCTGACCAAGATCCTGCGCGAGGAGTGGGGCTACAAGGGCTCGGTCCAGAGCGACTATTTCGCGATCAAGGAGCTGATCGCCCGCCACAAGCTGACCACCGACCTTGGCCAGACGGCCGTGATGGCCATGCACGCCGGCGTCGATGTCGAGCTGCCCGACGGCGAGGCCTACGCCCTGATCCCGGACCTGGTGAAGGCCGGCCGCATCCCGCAGTTCGAGGTCGACGCGGCGGTGTCGCGCGTCCTGAAGATGAAGTTCGAGGGCGGTCTCTTCGAGAACCCCTACTGCGACGAGAAGACCGCCGACGCCAAGACCGCGACGCCGGACGCCGTCGCCCTGGCCCGCGAGGCCGCCCGCAAGGCGGTCGTGCTGCTGAAGAACGACAAAGGCCTGCTACCGCTGGACGGCAAGAAGATCAAGCGTCTCGCGCTCTTGGGCACGCACGCCAAGGACACGCCGATCGGCGGTTATTCCGACACGCCGCGCCACGTCGTCTCGATCCACGAGGGCCTGACGGCTGAAGCGAAAGCCCAGGGCTTCACGCTCGACTACGCCGAGGCCGTGCGGATCACCGAAAAGCGCATCTGGGCGCAGGACGAGGTCAAGCTGGTCGATCCGGCCGTCAACGCCAAGCTGATCGCGGAGGCCGTCGAGGTCGCCAAGAACGCCGACGTGGTCGTGATGGTGCTGGGCGACAATGAGCAGACCAGCCGCGAGGCCTGGGCCGACAACCACCTGGGCGACCGCGACAGCCTGGACCTGATCGGCCAGCAGAACGACCTGGCCAAAGCGATCTTCGACCTGGGCAAGCCGACCGTGGTGTTCCTGCTGAACGGCCGCCCGCTGTCGATCAACCTGCTGGCTCAGCGCGCCGACGCCATCATCGAGGGCTGGTACCTGGGCCAGGAGACCGGCAACGCCGCCGCCGACATCCTGTTCGGCCGCGCCAATCCGGGCGGCAAGCTGCCGGTCAGCATCGCCCGCGACGTCGGCCAGCTGCCGATCTACTACAACCGCAAGCCCACCGCCCGCCGCGGCTATCTGCTGGGAGATACGAGCCCGCTCTATCCGTTCGGCTTTGGCCTCTCTTACACCACCTTCGACATCTCGGCCCCGCGCCTGGCCAAGGCCAGCATCGGCCAGGGCGAGAGCGTCAAGGTCGAGATCGACGTGACCAACACCGGCAAGGTCGCTGGCGACGAGGTGGTGCAGCTCTATGTCCACGACGAGCAGGCTTCGGTCACCCGTCCGGTGCTGGAGCTGAAGCACTTCAAGCGCGTGACCCTGGCGGCGGGCGCGAAGACAACGGTGAGCTTCGAGATCAAGCCGTCGGATCTGTGGATGTGGAACCTCGACATGCAGCGGGTCGTGGAGCCAGGGGACTTCTCGATCCTGGCGGGGCCGAACTCGGTGGATCTGAAGAAGGCGACTCTCACCGTCGCCTAACTGGAATCTGCTCCCCCTCTGGGGGAGCTGTCGCGGAGCGAC
>JAEXJH010000028.1 GCA_023445955.1 Pseudomonadota bacterium | reverse complement strand
AAAAACGCCCGGCCAACCGCTGGGCCGCCCTCCGTCATTTCAGGACCGAAAAGCCGGATCCTAGTACTTCACGCGCAGTTCGATGCCGTAGGTGCGCGGCGGGTTGAAGTTCGCATAGTCACCGATCGTGCCGCGGTTGGCGGCCGAGATGCGGTAGATGTGCGATTCATTCAGCAGGTTGCGCGACCACAGCGACAGGCTGGCCGAACCG
Source organism: Pseudomonadota bacterium (assembly GCA_023445955.1). Taxonomy (GTDB): domain Bacteria; phylum Pseudomonadota; class Alphaproteobacteria; order Caulobacterales; family Caulobacteraceae; genus Caulobacter. The sequence goes on along the minus strand of JAEXJH010000028.1, from coordinate 3,578 downwards.
GCGTCACCCATGGTGATGTCGGCCAGGGTCAGGTTGCCGTTGACGATGAAGCTGCTGTCACCCTTGACGGCGACGTTCTGGACCAGCTTGCCGGTCGGCGAGACGTCGGCGAACTCGGTCTGGAACGAGTACTGGGCGTCGGCGTAGTTGGCGTCCAGATGAGCCTTGAACGTCATCGAACCCATCGGCTGCTTGAAGTCGATATAGGCCGAGGCGGCGTTCGGCGGCGTGTAGACCACGTTGACCGGGAACGGCGTGCCTTGCGGGACGTCGGCGTTGCCGGTGAACGGGAACGGCGCGGCCGGGACCTTCACGTCGGTGTAGGCGTACGAGACGCCGACCACGATCTGGTCGGTGACCTGGGCGGTCAGATCAGCTTCGAAGCCGCGGATCTTCGAGGTGCCCGGCGCATTGCGGGTTTCCTCGGTGTGCGCGCCTTGCGTCGGGCTGCCGGGGGTGGTGTCGACGTTGTCGAAGTCGATCTGGGTGCCGTCGCGGTTCATGGCGTAGGCGGCCAGGTTCAGACGGACGCGGTTGTCGAGGAAGTCCATCTTGGCGCCGACTTCGTACGCCTTGACCTTTTCGGCGTCGAACGCCTGGAAGGTTTGCGAACGGTCGTTGGCGCCGCCGGCGCGGTAGCCGGTCGAGAACTTGGCGTACAGGTTGATGCCGTCGGCGGCGTCGTAGGCCAGGTTCACCAGCGGGTCGAAGCGGCCCTTGTCGTAGGTGAAGGTGAAGTTCGTGGCCTTGCCGTTGACGATGTAGAGCGTGCCGTCGCGCTTATCCTTGGTGTAGCGACCGCCAACCGTCAGGTGCAGCTTGTCCATCGATTCCGGGGTGTAGGTGCCCTGGCCGTAGATGGCGTAGCTCTCGGCGTCGGCTTGCGAGGCGCGGGTCAGGAAGCGCGTGCCGCGTTCCCAGCCGGCGGTGCCGGCGGCGGCCTTCGAGGTGCCGGCCGACGAACGGATCGTGTAGGCGGTGCCGTCGGCGTTCCACTGGTTGGTGAACGGCGTGGCGGCCGATTCCTTGGCGTGTTCCTTGAAGTAGTACAGGCCAGCGACGTACTGGAAGGTGTCGCCGAAGTCGCCGACAGCCTGGAACTCTTGGCTGTACTGGTTCTGGTACAGGTCCGACAGGCTGTAGCGGCCGAACGTGGCGTTCGGGGCGAAGACGTTACGGGCTTCGATGCCCGAGTTGTCCCACTGGTTCGTCGCGACGGCGCGGGCCGCCGTGATCGAGCGCAGCTGCAGGTTCGGCGAGACGTTGTACTTCAGCGTCATCATGGCGCCGCCCGTCTCGTCGAGGCTGGGCTGCTGCACGGTGCCGATGTCCGAGACCTTCTGGCGGTCGGTGTGGACCTTCACCAGCGAGGCCAGCGGGTTGATCGTGCCGGCCGGGGCGCTGGCCGTGGCCGTGACTTCAGCCAGGGTGCGGACGCGCTTGCCATAGGGGTTGTAGTTGATCAGCTGGCTGAAGAACGGGGTGTTCTCGTCCTTGGCGTAATCAACGGCGATCAGGGCGCTGAACTTGTCGTTCGGCTTGTAGAGCGCCTGGATGCGGCCGCCCTTGCGGTCGTACTGGTTCCAGCCGGCTTGGCCCGCCATCGGGTTCTTGATGGTCGGATCTTGGTGTTGCAGCAGACCGTCGACCTTGATCGACAGGCCGTTGAACTCGGCGAAGTCCTGGTGCAGCTCGGCGGTGTAGGCGCCGTAGTTGCCCACGCCGGCGACGATGCGGCCACCGGCCACGCCCGACGGGCCCTTCGAGACGATGCTGACCGCGCCGCCTTCGGTGTTACGGCCGAACAGCGTGCCTTGCGGGCCGCGCAGCACTTCGACGCGCTCCAGGTCGAGCAGGGCGACGTTCAGGCCTTGTTGGCGGCCCAGATAGACGCCGTCGATATAGACGCCGACGCCTTGGTCGCGGGCGGTCTGGTTGGCGTCGAACGGGACGATGCCGCGGATGCCGACGGTCAGGGCCGACTGGCGGGCTTCGAAGGTGGCGACGCGCAGCGACGGGATGGCGCCGTCCATCAGGCTGATCAGGCTCTCGGCGTGGCGGTCGGCCATGGCCGAGGCGCTCAGCACCGAAACGGCGATCGGCGTCGACTGCAGGTTGGTCTCACGCTTCGTCGCGGTGATGACCACTTGCTCGAGCGAGGTGGTGTCCGAAGCCGTCGTCGTGTTGTCGGCGGCGTAAGCGGCTTGGGCCGAGGCCAGCGCGAGGGCGATGACGGCCGCCCCTTGGAAATATTTCCGCATCGAAGGTATCCCCTTGTTGGTGATCGGGGGGATAGGCGGAGGCGGTGATGCTTCCGTGACGCCAGTATGTAGGTTTTACGACGTGATAATTTTGCGCCACATTCGCGCCACGCGGGACAAAGGCGCGACGACGCTCGCAACCCCTTGTGGGATAAGGCTTTGCGTAAATTTGCAGAGGCCGCTTCTGAGCGCAATTCGGTCCCGGGCGAGCGCTGGCCGGGACCCGCGCTCGCCACAAAACGGGGACAGCTACAGCAGACGTGTACGGATGACCTGCGACAGCAGATCGATGATCGACACGGCCACCACGATGACCAGAACGATGCAGCCGGTCTGGTCGAACTGGAAGGCGTTGATCGAGTCGAACAGGATCTGGCCGATGCCGCCCGCGCCGATGATGCCCAGCACGGTGGCCGCCCGGGCGCTCGATTCAAAGCGGTAGAGCGCATAGCTGGTCCACAGCGGGGCCACCTGCGGGATCACGCCCCAGACGATCTCCTGCAGCTTGACCGCGCCGGTGGCGCGCACGCCCTCGACCGGCCCCTTGTCGATCGACTCGACGGCTTCGGCGAACAGCTTGGCCAGCACGCCGCCGGTGTTGAACATGATCGACATGACGCCGGCGAAGGGGCCCAGGCCCACGGCGGTGATGAAGATCAGGGCCACGACCAGGTCGGGGATCGAGCGGATCAGGTCCAGCAGGCGGCGGACCGGCTGCTGGATCCAGACCGGCGCGATGTTGCGCGCGCCCAGGAGGCCCAGCGGGATGGCCGCGATGATCGCCAGGGCCGTGCCCCACAGCGCCATCTGGATGGTCTGCCACATCTTGCCGATGAACAGGCCCCAGTCCATCGACATGAACAGGGCCGGGTCGGTGAACGGCTTGAAGAACAGCTTGGCGAAATTGCCGGTCCGCTCGGTGTCGGTGAACAGCTGCGGGAACTTGTCGATCTCGGCCGGCTTGAAGCTGACGATCAGCAGCAGGATGACCCCGCCCCACAGGGCGGTGTCGAAGGCCAGGGCCGAGGCCGAGCGCTTGGGCGGCGCGGGAATAGAGGCGTCGCTCATGAACGGTCTCAGTTGGCCGGCGTCGAGGCGACGCCCGCCTTGCCCTCGGCCGCCACGCGCTCGGCCTTGACGCCGTCAAGCACCTTCTGGGCGGCGGCGATCTTGGCCTGGTCGCCGGCCTCGCGGGCCAGGCCAAGCTGCTCGGTGGCCTCCATTTCGCGCACGACCAGCAGGTGGGTGTCGTCGGCCGGCTTGAAGCCGCCGATCGAGATCTTCTTCAGATAGCCGCGCGGCTGCTCGGCCTCGGGG
>JAEXJH010000027.1 GCA_023445955.1 Pseudomonadota bacterium | reverse complement strand
AGAGCGCGGCATCCGCCGATTGATGGATGATGCTCACCGACCGGTGGCCGCGTGAGGCGAAACCAGCCGTGACCATCCAGCCGCGCAAGCGGCGGCCCATTCGTCCATGAGCGTTCGGCGCTTCTCGAGCAGATCGCCCCGCCGGTAAGCCGCCTCGACCCGATTGGCGATGGCATGCGCCAGCGCCATCTCGACGACCTCGCCCGCAAACTGCGTTTCTTCAGCCGCCCAATCCCGGAACGAGCTGCGGAACCCATGGCTGGTGAGATCGTCACGGCCCATGCGGCGCAGTACGGCAAGCAACGCCATGTTGCTGAGGCCTTTGCCCGTCAGCTGCCCCCAGAACACCGGTCCAACTCCGCTCTGCGAATCCATGGAGAGCATGAACCGCGGCATTTTCCGATAATCGAGCGCGGCGTGATGCTTGACCGTCGCTACCTTGGATTTGGCGGGCAGGATCATCTCCAGGTGGCCTTTCCACCGCGCCGGGTTCTCGCCGGACCTGAAGCCATGAACCGTTCCCCAACTCAGGACTGTTTCGATCCGACCACGCAGTCGGCTGGCGGTTTCCGACTTGGTCAGTCAGATTGGCTGAACGGCCGCCAGGACGTCGGCCGTCTCGATGTCGGCCAGACGCTTCTTGCCGAGGTGCGGCGCGGCATAGGTGCTGAGCGTGCTCGACCACTGCGCGCTGTGCTTCTCATTGCGCCAGGCAGCCTTGTTGGCGTCGATGTCGGCGACCATGGCCTCGGCGAAGGTGGGCCCGCTACTCACCTCAGCCTCCACCACTTTCTTCTTCGCGCCTCGCGCCCCGAGCGGGTCGACACCTCGATAGCGCTGCATGCGGATGTCTCGGGCCTGCTCGCGCGCCCGCGCCAGTGGGACGAGTTGGAGAGGCCCAAGGCCCATCTGCCGCTCACGACCGGCGTGTCGATAGCGGAAGATCCGCGACATCCCACCCGTTGGCCCGATCTGGAGATAGAGGCCGCCGCCATCGGGATAGCGACCTGGCGCCTGCAGCTGCCGGACGGTCAGAACAGAGAGACGGTCGTAACGCGCGCCATGGGCTAACCCACACTTTGCCCCCCGCAGGGCCACCCCCGCTTTGACCCCACTACAGGGATCAACGAGAGCGCTTTGGCATGGACGCGTCCAGACACGGAAACTCGAGTTTTCCGTGATTAATCAAAGGACTTATGGCGTCCGTGGACGCCGCTGTGCATCTATGGAAAGGGGGATGGCGGAGACGGAGTCCGCTAGAAAATACAAAATATCGTTTATTTTCCTACACTTAAAGTGTCCGCCCTCCACCTTCTACCCCGGTTCCTACCCACGGTTTGAGGGGGTGGAACTCCACTTTTTCCACTCACGATGACGCTGGACGGCCGTGTTCACGCATGGACGAAAACGACGTCAAGCCGCCGGTTCGACAGGTCCGCAAACCTTAGCCCCAATCGGGTCTCCAGGTCGCGGCCCATTGCGCGACTGCGGCTTTTACGGCATCAGCGCCCTGTCACTAAGGACCCGGCCAGACTGGGTGGCTACCCCGGGCGCCGATCCCTCGGGAAACCCAAGCGGACTTGAAGCGTGTAGCGCCGGTTCGCCCGACCTAAAGACTGAAATCCAACATGACCCTGCTTGCCTCGGCGCGCCAGCAATGGCTCGCCAATCCTCGCCGCGATCTGCTGGCGGGCACCGTTGTCGCGCTGGCCTTAATTCCGGAAGCCATCGCCTTCTCGATCATCGCGGGCGTCGATCCGGCTGTTGGCCTCTATGCTTCCTTCGTCATCGCCGTAACCATCTCACTGGTCGGCGGGCGCCCCGCCATGATCTCGGCGGCGACCGGCGCCATGTCCTTGCTGATGGTCACCCTGGTCCGGGATCACGGCCTGGAATACCTGTTCGCCGCCTCGATCCTGTGTGGCGTCTTCCAGATCATCATCGGACTGCTAAGGCTTGGCCGTTACATCAAGTTCGTCTCCAAGAGCGTGATGACGGGCTTCGTCAATTCGCTGGCGATCCTGATCTTCCTGGCCCAGATGCCGCAGCTGGTCGGCGCCAACTGGCAGACCTTCGCCATGGTGGGCGCGGGCTTGGCGATCATTTACGGCTTGCCGCGTCTTACCAAGGCCGTGCCCTCGGCCCTGGTGGCGATCATCGTGCTGAGCACCTTCGCCATCATCACCGGTCTGGACGTGCGCACCGTGGGCGACATGGGCCACATGCCCAGGACCTTGCCTGCCCTGCACCTTCCGATGGTGCCGCTGACCTGGGAGACCCTGCGGATCATCGGACCGATCTCTGCGACCCTGGCCTTCGTCGGTCTGCTGGAATCGCTGCTGACCGCCAACCTGATCGACGACATCACCGACAGCCCTTCGGACAAGGATCGCGAAACGCGCGGCCAGGGGATCGCCAACATCGCCTCGGCCTTGTTTGGCGGCATGGCCGGCTGCGCGATGATCGGCCAGTCAATGATCAACGTCACCTCCGGCGCGCGGGGGCGGCTCTCGACCCTTTGGGCTGGTCTCTTCCTGCTCTTCCTGATGCTGGTGCTGCAGGACTGGGTGGCCCGCATCCCGATGGCCGCCCTGGTGGCGGTGATGATCATGGTCTCGATCGGCACCTTTGACTGGGGATCGGTCCTGCGGCTGCGCTCGACGCCCGTTCAGTCATCGATCGTCATGGTCGTGACGACGGCCGCCGTGGTCGCCACGCACGACCTCTCAAAGGGCGTCGTTCTGGGCGTGGTCCTCTCGGCGATCTTCTTCATGCGCAAGGTCGGCAAGACGATCGTCGTCACCGAGATCGAGACGCCCGAGGACGGCCTTCTCCGCTACCAGGTCAGCGGCCAGCTGTTCTTCGCCTCGGCCGACCTCTTCGCCGCAAGCTTCGAGCATCACGGCCACCCCTCTCGGGTCGAAATCGACATGACCGAGGCCCACCTTTGGGACCTCACGGGGGCCGCGGCCGTCGACAAGGTGGTGTTCCGCTATCGCCGCCAGGGCGCCGAAGTAGACCTGATCGGCATGAACGAGGCGACCACCACCTTGATCGGGCGCGTCGGCCAGCACGACAAAACCCACCTTCCGCAAGGCGCCGGGCACTAAGCCCGCGTCCGAAATGCAGGCGCGCGCGCAACTCGCGTACGCCTCAGCCGGGAGTGGTCAGAGCCAGGGATCAGGCCCCATGGGGATTGAGGCCCGAACGCCCGGTCGCCGACGTCAAGAGCCCCTTCACGGCTACCTCTCGAAAGAGACAGTCCGCGGCGGGACCGACTTTCACGCGCCCTTCGCGGCCAGGATCCTCAGTTCGATCCGCTTGAGGGCCTGAAGCTGACGCTGGGCGTGCATCGCCGGCCACAGGGCCAACTTCAGCATCAAGGATGCGATCAGCAGAACACTGGCGGGTAGACCCCAGCGCAATGCCAAGAGCGCATCGGTGGCCTTGAAGAAATTCCAGGCCGCCCAGACTCCGATCAGGAAAAGGACCGTCTGGGCCGCCAGCAGGACCAACGCCACCCATCCCGAGCGGGCCGCGATCACGGCGGAGATCTGGTCCAGATGCCCAGGATCCTCGTTGATGCTGCGCAGCAGGGCGTCCTCCTCGTCCTTCAAGGCCTTGGTGATGTCAGACATGGCGATCTCCTTCCAAAACAGCGCGCAAGGCGCGACGAGCGTGCATGAGGCGGGTCTTGACGGTGCCCACTGGAACCGCGAGCGCGACGGCGATTTCGGCCACGCTGAAGTCCTCGAAATAGAACAGCGCCAGCGCCGCCCTCTGGGCGCCGGGGAGCGCTCTGACCGCGGCCCTTAGGCGCGGCGTGGCGATCTGGGTCGGTTCTGCCTGGTCGTCATGGGGGGCTTCCGCCAAGGCTCCGACCAGGGCGCGATCGTTCTGCAAGCCGCGGATGGTCCTGGCGCACCGGCGCGAGACGATCTGGTAGGCCCAGGCCGGAAAGGCCGCTTCGTCCCTCAGGCCAGGCAGACTTCGCGCGATATCCAACCAGCTGGACTGAACCACGTCTTGGGCCAGCTCCATGTCGCCGGTCAGCCGCCAAGCGTGAGCAACCAGCCGACGATGATAGCGGCGCGCCAACAGGTCCGCGGCCTGGCGGTCGCCGGCCTGGGCGGAGACGACCAGATAGCCGTCGAAGAGACGGTCCTTGGCCTTGGTCGGATCTGAGCTTTGCCGGGTCATCGACAACAAGGTGGCGCCCGTCCGCCAGCCGGTTCAATGATCCCCTGCAAAAAGCCGCCCAGCGCATTGGCGCGGCTCTTCCAGGCCTACGGCAGGTTAGGCTGACGCCGTCGGACGCGCGCCGTTGATCCTAATGGCGCAACGAACGCCCACCGGCAAATAGTCGATGACGACGTCGTCCAGGCCCTGCTGCGGACTGAGGAGACGCGCGCCCAATCCCTTTCGGGTCGGGGCTTGGACCGGCGGCCCCGAATGTTCCGACCAGCGCAGGACGAGCTGGCCGGCCTGAAGGTCCCAAGCCACGTCCACCCTGCCCTCCGGGATGGACAAGGAACCAAACTTCATGGCGTTCACGCCCAACTCGTGAAGGGCGAGCACAAGCGCGACGCATGACGCCGACGGCAGTGTGCAAGCCGGACCGGTGACGCTGACGCGCCCCGAGGCCAGAAACGCCTTGAGGCCGCGATCGGCGATCCTGGGCAGATCGCACGAGGTCCAGTCGGTCGAGGACAGGATGTCGTGGGCCTCTCGCAGCGCGTGAAGGCGATCAAGAAAAGGCTCATAGAAGTCCGCGCCCGCCGCGGTGGTGCGGGCTGTCTGGCTCGCCAGGGCCTGAACGACCGCGAGGTTGTTGTTCACCCGGTGCTTGAGTTCGGCGTTGAGTTCATGCTCACGGGCCGCCGCCGCCTGAAGTTCCAGCGCGGCTGGCGCGCAGCATCCCCGCGGTGGAGACCACAAGGACTCCGCCCACCAGGAAGAACAAGGTGACGATCGCATCGCTGAGCGACAGCGACCAGCCCCCGTAGGGCGCGATGAACAGGTAGTCGCAGAGAAGCGCTGAGGCGGTCACCAGCGCCAGTCCCGGCCTGAATCCCAGACAGAGCGCCGCGATCGTCACGGCGGGATAGTAGGTCAGGAACGGCGGAACGTTGGGGAGGAAGGCGTCGAGCGTGAATTTCAGCGCCGTGGGCACGGCCAAGGCGACACCCGCCCAGGTCAATGTGGCCGCGGCGCTCGGCCGCGAGGTGACGATCCGGCGGCTGAGGCGCCGCAGGCTGGACGACAATCCCCCGCCAGGCTTGGGCGGGGACGTACGCGTCGTGTCCGGATACATGCGCTCGCCCCAAGTCAGCCCGGCCGTTTAACCGCTCGCCGACACGGCGGTTCCATGGCCGAGATTGCGATTTTCGCCAGCGCGCTCGCTGAGCTCCGCCACCTCATCTGATAAGCCGATTCAGGTGCGCCTGGCGAAATTTGGATCCGGGTCCATGGTCTCGGGATCGCGTGTCGTTGCGCCAGGCCAATGGTTCCGGCGCCCATCCAGCGGGACAGGACGATTCAGCCGGAGACCAAGGCGCCGGCGGCGGGCAAGGCGCGTCTGATCACCGCTCCGGTCGCGCGGCAAAATGCGCCGCCAGCCGCCCGAACGTCAGGCCTTGGGCCAGAACCGAGAAGATCACCACCGCGAAGGTCGTCGACAGGATCAGGGTCCGAGCCTCACCCGGCGGCAGGGTAAGCGCCAAGGCCAGGGACAGGGCCCCATGGAGACCGCCCCATCCGAGCACCAGGCTGGCTCCGTTTTGCTGTTCTCGCCGCTTAAAGAAGGCGCCCCAGGGAGCGACGACGATCAATCGCGCTAGGATCACCAGCGCGATGGCCACCAGCCACAGGCCCGCCATCCTGGAATCGAACGGCACCACGACCAGCTCCAGGCCCAGCAGCAGGAAGAGCAAGGCGTTGAGGATCTCGTCGACCAGGGTCCAAAAGCCGTGAACGTGCCGCTGGGTCATGTCGCTCATCGCCGTGCGCATGCCCAGGTTGCCGACCATCAGGCCCGCGACGACCACGGCGATCGGACCGCTGACGTGGAGCGCGTCGGCCAAGGCGTAGACGCCGACCGCCAGGGCGATGGAAAGTCCCACCTCGACGGCGTAGTCGTCGATAGCCCTCATCCCGGCGATGACGACGAGCGACGCCGACAAGCCCAGGATCAGGCCGCCGATCGCTTCGATCCCCACCTGGCCGATAGCGTGCAGGGGATCAAGGTCCCCGCCCCCACTGGCGATGGCGACCGCGGCGGTGAACACGACGATGCCGATCCCGTCATTGAACAAGGCCTCGCCCTGGAGCACCGCCTCCAGGGTCTTTGAAAGACTGCCCTGCCGCACCGCCGCCAGTACGGCAATCGGGTCGGTCGGGCTGATCAGCGCGCCGAAAACGAACGCCCAAGGCAGCGTCAGCGGCAGGTCGAGCCATCTGGCCGTCGCCCACAGGCCGCCGCCGACGATCAGGGTCGAGGCCAGGACGCCGATAGTCGCCAGACTGGCGATGGCCAGCAGCCGCTTGCGAAGCTCCGCGAGGCTGACCTGCATGGCCCCAGCGAACAGCAGGAAGGCGAGCATGTAGCCGAGGACCGTCTTGGGAAAATCCACGCCCGCGATCGCGCTGACAAGCTGACCCGCCGCGTTGGGGCCCGGAAGCCAGGCCCGCGCGGCCAGCAACAGGCCCGCCCCGGCAAGACCGGCCAGGACCATCGCCGTGGCGGTCGGCAAGCGGAAGAACCGGACGTTCAACCAGCCCACCAGCCCCACCAGGCCCAGGAAGATCGCGGCAAGATCGAAGGCGGTCATGGATGCCTCGTAAACTCTACGGCGTTGAAAGGAGCGCCCGGCGCGACGCCTTGCGCCTATCGGGGGTCCAGCTGCGCGTCTTCCTCCATGACCCCGACTGGGGCGCGGACACCTTCAGGGACATCGGACTTGGCGGCGCGCAGGATCAGCATCCCCAGCAAGGCCGAAGCCAGGGAGCCGACGAGCACGCCGATCTTCGTCTCGTCGACCAGATAGGCTTGCCGAAAGGCCAGGTTGCCGATGAACAGGCTCATGGTGAAGCCGATGCCGCAAAGCACCGCCACGCCGTAGAGCTGGCCGGTCGAAGCGTATTTGGGCATGTCGGCCCAGCCCAGCCGCACGATCGCCCAGGCGGTAGCGAACACCCCCAGTTGCTTGCCGAAGAACAGGCCCAGGGCGACGCCGAGCGGCACCGGATCCAGGAGATTGGCCAGGCTGACGCCCGTGAAGGACAGGCCCGCATTGGCGAAGCCGAACAGCGGCACGATCACGAACGCCACCGGCTTGTGAAGCGCGTGCTCGAGCCGATGCAGGGGCGAGGTCACGTCGTCGGGACAGGCGGGGCTCCTACGCAGCGGGATGACCATGGCCAGCGCCACCCCGGCCAGGGTCGCGTGGACACCGGACTCCAGGACGAAGAACCATAGAAGAAGGCCGCCCAGCAGGTAGGGCCAAAGGGCCTTCACGCCGAGGCGGTTGAGGAGCACCAGACCCAGGAGGATGGCCGCCGACACCGCCAAGGCGCCCAGGTGAAGCTGGGCGGTGTAGAAGATGGCGATGATCACGATGGCCGCCAGATCGTCCATGATGGCGATGGCGGTCAGGAAGATCTTCAGCGAGGTGGGCACGCGGTCGCCCAGCAGGGCCAGGACACCCAGCGCGAAGGCGATGTCGGTCGCCGACGGAATGGCCCATCCCGCGCGCGTGTCGGGATTGGCGGCGTTGAAGACCAGATAGATCAGGGCCGGCGCGGCGACCCCGCCCAAGGCGGCCAAACCCGGCAGGATGATGCGCGAGGGTCGCGACAGCTGGCCGTCCAGGACCTCGCGCTTGATCTCCAGTCCCACCAGCAGGAAGAAGACAGCCATCAGGCCGTCGTTGATCCAATGTAACACGCTCTCGTCGAGCGAGACCGGACCCAGGGAAAAGCCCAGGTGATGGCCCAGCAGCGCGAAATAGGCGCCGGCCAGGGGCGTGTTGGCAATGACGAGCGCCAGCGCGGCGGCGGCCATCAGCACATAGCCGCCAGACGCCTCGTGCTGGAGAAAGGCGCGCAGCGCCGACATCGGGCGAACCCGGTCTTGTTGAGAAGGGGTCATGGCGTCAGGCCCTCGAGATAAGAAACGAAGGCGCAGAGAGACCACCGGACAAGCGGCGGCCGAAGGCCAGGACGGGCTTCGAGATGGGTCGTACAAGCGTCACGTAGTCTGCCACGGCGGCCTCCAGAAATGGATCGAGCTGTCGTGGCGTCAGGTTATCGACGGACGCCGGACCGTATTCGCCCTTAGGCGCGGCCTGGCCGCAAACTGCGACCTGATATCTGGCGCGAAACTTGTCGCAAGCTCGGCGAAGGTCAAGCAAAACCGGCGGTGGCTGGTCGGTTTTGGCGCCGCCTGCCTGACCTCGATCCGTTGCCCCGCAAACGACCACGCCGCCCTTGCGCCGACATCGAAAAACCAATTACATCGTGTAGCGATATTTTTTGCCACCGTTGCTCGGTCTCACGCATTGTCTGTGATGCGCGGCCGCCCAACGGCCGCTCGCGCCCCTCGCCGCGCATAGAGTCCAGCCGGGATTGCCAATGCCTCAAACCTCAAAACCCTCGGTCCAAAGCCACGCCTGGTTTGCGCGAACCGTCGGCGTCGTCCTGATGGTGATCGGCGCGGTGTTGTCGGCAGGCGGCCTGTGGCTCGTGCTGGTGCGGGGATCGCCCTACTACCTCCTGGCGGGGGCCGGCCTGGTCGCCGCCGGCGCGCTGTTGATACGCCGCCGCGTCCGGGGCGCCTGGCTCTATGCCGGCGTCTTCGCCGCGACCCTGGTCTGGGCCCTTTGGGAATCGGGACTCAACGGCTGGGCGCTGACGCCAAGGCTGGTCGGCCCCTTCATCCTGCTGTTGCTGGTCATGGCCTGCGTCCCCGACCTGACGCGCGACCGCGCTCCCCGGCGCGCGAGCCTGGGGCTGGCGATCGGCGCCGGCGCGCTGATGGGCGTGCTGGTCATCGCCGTGCTCCTGGC
>JAEXJH010000026.1 GCA_023445955.1 Pseudomonadota bacterium | reverse complement strand
TTGGTGGAGATAAGCGGGATCGAACCGCTGACCTCTTGAATGCCATTCAAGCGCTCTACCAGCTGAGCTATAGCCCCAAATTTTTCCTCGACCACCTTGCGGTAACTCTCGGAAATCCTTGGTCTCTTCGGCGTTTCGACTTGCGTCGCCCTCCGAAGAGGCGCGGAAACTAGTCCGGGATTTTTTTGGGATCAAGCCTCTTCTCGAACTTTTTTCGAGAAAAATGTCGCACCCCTGAAAACCCCTGTGGATAGCCGGTTTCGGTCGCCCAAAACCGGCTATCCCGCCAGGTCTTAGTCGTCGGCGCCCTCGCCGGGCAGACCTTCGATCTCGTCGTCGAGATTGTCGTCGTCGTCCTCGTCCTCCAGGAACGGAACGTCGTCGGCTTCGTCCTCGTCGGCGAGGTCTTCGTCCTCGGCGAAATCGACGCCCAGATCGTCACCGCCGGCCGGGGCAGCGCCGGGTTCGGCGTCCTCGTCGTCGGTCTCGACGACGTCGGCCTCGGCCGCCTCGTCGATTTCCGGGGTTTCGTCGACTTCGTCCTCGTAGCCGTCCTCGTCCTTCGGAGCGGGGGCGGGCTTCTCGTCCTCGGCGTCATAGTCCGGGGTGATCGAGCGAGCGCGGACGCGGCGCGACTTCAGCGCCTCTTCCGGGTCGAACTGTTCGCCGCATTTGGGGCAAACGGCCGGACGGCGGTTGAGGTCATAGAATTTCGACTGGCAGTTGGGGCAGATTTGTTTTGCGCCCAGGTCGGGATTGGCCAATTGGCGACCCTTTGATCCGGATGGGAAAAGCGGCCGGTCACTTGCCATGGCGTGAGCCCGCTGTCAAAAGCAAACCCCTTCGCGAAAACCACCAAGTACTAAGGAGCCGGTTTCGGCATGTCGTCGGCTGGATTGAAGAGCGCACCCGCAGGCGCTCTGCGAGGGATCGTGCGGGCCCCGGGTGACAAGTCCATTTCCCACCGATCAATGATCCTGGGCGCGCTGGCGTCTGGGACGACGACGGTGGAAGGCTTGCTGGAAGGCGACGATGTGCTCGCCACGGCGCGGGCCATGCAGGCCTTTGGCGCACGGATTGAGCAAGAAGGCGTCGGTCGCTGGCGCATTGAGGGCAATGGCGGCTTCGAGGAGCCCTCCGACGTCATCGATTGCGGCAACGCCGGCACCGGCGTGCGCCTGATCATGGGTGCGGCGGCGGGCTTTGCGATGTGCGCCACCTTCACCGGCGACAGCTCGCTGCGCGGCCGTCCGATGAGCCGGGTGCTGGATCCGCTGGCCCGCATGGGCGCGACCTGGCTGGGCCGCGACAAGGGCCGTCTGCCCCTGACCCTGAAGGGCGGCAATCTGCGGGGTCTGAACTACACCCTGCCGATGGCCTCGGCCCAGGTGAAGTCGGCCGTGCTGCTGGCCGGCCTGCACGCCGAGGGCGGCGTCGAGGTCGTCGAGCCGGAGGCCACCCGCGACCACACCGAGCGCATGCTGCGCGCCTTCGGGGCCGAGGTGCTGGTCGAGGATCGCGTGGTCGGCGACAAGACCTTCCGCCACATCCGCCTGCCCGAGGGGCAGAAGCTGACCGGCACGCATGTGGCCGTCCCTGGCGATCCGTCGTCGGCGGCCTTCCCGCTGGTGGCCGGCCTGATCGTCCCCGGCTCGGAAGTGACGGTCGAGGGCGTGATGCTCAACGACCTGCGCACCGGCCTCTTCACGACGCTGCAGGAGATGGGCGCGGACCTGGTGATCAAGAACCAGCGCGTGGCCAGCGGCGAGGACGTCGGCGACATCACCGCCCGCTTCTCCAAGCTCAAGGGCGTGGTCGTGCCGCCCGAGCGCGCGCCGTCGATGATCGACGAGTATCCGATCCTGGCCATCGCCGCCGCTTTCGCCGAAGGCGAGACGGTGATGCGCGGCGTCGGCGAGATGCGCGTCAAGGAAAGCGACCGCATCGCCCTGACCGCCAACGGCCTGAAGGCTTGCGGCGTCCAGGTGGTCGAGGAGCCGGAAGGCTTCATCGTCACCGGGACCGGCCAGCCGCCCAAGGGCGGGGCGACCGTGGTCACCCACGGCGATCACCGCATCGCCATGAGCCACCTGATCCTGGGCATGGCCTCGCAAGAGGCCGTGGCCGTGGACGAGCCAGGCATGATCGCCACCAGCTTCCCGGGCTTCGCCGACCTGATGCGCGGCCTCGGCGCGACGCTGTCGGAAGCTTGAGGCGGTGAGCTTCGTGATCGCCGTCGACGGGCCGGCCGCCTCGGGCAAGGGCACGATCGCCTCGCGCCTGGCCGCGGCCTATGGCCTGCCGATGCTGGACACCGGCCTGCTGTACCGCGCCGTGGGCGTAAGGATTCTGGACGCCGGCGGCGATCTCGACGACCCCGTCTTCGCCGAGGCCCAGGCGCGGGGCCTGACCCTGGCCGAGCTGGAGAAGCCGCAGGTGCGCACCCGCGCCGCCGGCGAGGCCGCCAGCCGCTGCGCCGTGCATCCCGGCGTGCGCTCGGCCCTGTTCGACCTGCAGCGCGCCTTCGCCACGCAAGCGGGCGGCGCGGTGATCGATGGCCGCGACATCGGCACGGTCATCTGCCCCGAGGCGCCGGCCAAGCTCTATGTCACCGCCAGTCCCGAGGTTCGCGCCGACCGCCGCTGGAAACAGCTGGCGGGGCAGGGCGAAAGCGTCACCTTCGACGAGATCCTGGCCGACATCCGCAAGCGTGACGAACGTGACGGCGGCCGCAAGGACGCGCCGATGACGCAGGCCGTGGACGCCGTCTTGCTCGACACCTCTGAAATGAGTATAGAGCAGGCCTTCGATGCGGCCCGCCGTATCGTCGAGGACGCGCGCGCCCGTCAGGAGCCTTAACCGGCTCTGGGTAAATCCACCGCCGACCTCGCCGCGATCGAGAGAAATCGCGGGATCCGCAGACAACCCATTTCATCTGGAATCCCGAGAACCGCTTTCTCCAGCGGCGCTCATCACAGGGCTTCCCCCAACCTAGAGACTAAAGATCAGCATGGCTGACGATATGAGCTTCAACCCGACGCGCGACGATTTCGAAGCGCTGCTGAACGACTCGATGGGCGGCCGCGACTTCGCGGAAGGCACCGTCGTCAAAGGCAAGGTCGTCGGGATCGAAAAGGACTTCGCCATCATCGACGTCGGTCTGAAGACCGAAGGTCGCGTCCAGCTGAAGGAATTCGGCGTCGACGAGAACGGCAAGGCCACCATCAAGACCGGCGACACCGTCGAAGTCTTCCTGGAACGCCTCGAAAACGCGATGGGCGAAGCGGTCATCAGCCGCGAAAAGGCCAAGCGCGAAGAAGCCTGGACCCGTCTGGAAGGCGTCTACGCCCGCAACGAACCCGTCATGGGCGCCATCGTCGGCCGCGTGAAGGGTGGCTTCACCGTCGACCTGGGCGGCGCTTCGGCCTTCCTGCCGGGCTCGCAAGTCGACATCCGTCCGGTCCGCGACGTCGGTCCGCTGATGGGCAAGGAACAGCCCTTCGCCATCCTGAAGATGGACCGTCCGCGCGGCAACATCGTCGTCTCGCGTCGCGCCATCCTGGAAGAAGCCCGCGCCGCGCAGCGCACCGAACTGGTGTCGCAACTGCAAGAGGGTGAAATCCGCGAAGGCGTCGTCAAGAACATCACCGACTACGGTGCGTTCGTCGACCTGGGCGGCATCGACGGCCTGCTGCACGTCACCGACATGAGCTGGAAGCGCGTCAACCACCCGAGCCAAGTGCTCGCCGTGGGCGACACCGTGAAGGTCCAGATCGTCAAGATCAACCCGGACACCCAGCGCATCAGCCTCGGCATGAAGCAGCTGCAGTCGGATCCGTGGGATGGCGTTGAAGCCAAGTACCCGGTCGGCGCCAAGTTCACGGGCCGCATCACCAACATCACCGACTACGGCGCCTTCGTGGAGCTGGAAGCCGGCGTTGAAGGCCTGGTGCACGTCTCGGAAATGTCCTGGACCAAGAAGAACGTCCACCCCGGCAAGATCGTCTCGACCTCGCAAGAAGTCGACGTGGTCGTGCTGGACGTCGATCCGTCCAAGCGCCGCGTTTCGCTGGGCCTGAAGCAAGCCCTGGCCAACCCGTGGGAAGCCTTCCTGGAAGCTCACCCGGTCGGCTCGACCGTCGAAGGCGAAGTCAAGAACGCGACCGAATTCGGTCTGTTCGTCGGCCTCGACAACGACATCGACGGCATGGTGCACCTGTCGGACATCGACTGGAGCGTCCCGGGCGAAGAAGCCATGGCCCGCTACAAGAAGGGCGACATGGTCAAGGCGAAGGTTCTCGACGTCGACGTCGAGAAGGAACGCATCTCGCTGGGCATCAAGCAGCTGGGCGGCGACCCGATGTCGGGCGACACCTACCGCAAGAACCAGACCGTGACCGTCACCGTCACGGAAGTCACCTCGGGCGGTATCGAAGTTCGCTTCGGCGAAGACGACGCCCTGATGACCGCCTTCATCCGCAAGTCGGACCTGTCGCGCGATCGTCAGGAGCAGCGTCCGGAACGCTTCGCCGTGGGTGACCGCGTCGACGCTCAGATCACCAACGTGGACAAGGCTGCTCGCCGCGTCTCGCTGTCGATCAAGTCGCTGGAAATGGCCGAAGAGAAGGAAGCCATCGAGCAGTTCGGCTCGTCGGACTCCGGCGCTTCGCTGGGCGACATCCTGGGCGCCGCTCTGCGCGAGCGCGCTTCCAAGGAATAGTCTTCACACTCCTCGTGAGTTTGAAGCTGACGGCGGCGGGAGAAATCCGGCCGCCGTTTTCTTTTGCGTAAAAGCCTGCCACAACGGCCTGAGGTTGAGTGCCTTTGGGGGTGTGGCGTGGTTCAGCGTTGGGCGGCGATGGCCGCGGTTTCGGTCGTGGCGCTGGCAAGCGCGGCGTGGGCCGACGAGAAGCCCGCCTACGGTCCGCCGCCGGCGTGGGTGAAGGTCGCCGACATTCCCGCCATGCCCGCCGACGACCAGGCGCCGGCCGTGGTGCCGGTGCTGGACGACAGCCAGGCCCTGCTCGGCAAGGACGCGCTCTATCTCTACGATCGCCGGGTCGTGCGGATCACCAAGCCCGAGGGCCTGGCGTCCGGCTCGCGCTCGATCACCTGGCAGCCCGACCGCGACAAGGTCACCCTGCACAGCCTGGCCATCATCCGCGACGGCCAGCGCATCGACCTCCTGAAGGCCGGCGAGGACGTCCTCGTCCTGCGCCGCGAGAAGGACCTAGAGCGGGCCGTGCTGGACGGCCGGATGACGGCCTCGATCCAGATCAAGGACCTGCGGGTCGGCGACACGGTCGACTGGGCGGCCAGCATCGAGCGGCGCGACCCGATCCTGGGACCGCGCCTCAGCGACTTCGAACGCATGGGCTGGCCGGGCGCGATCGGCCGCTATCGCGTGCGGATCCTGTGGGCCGACGGGACGCCGATGGTCTGGAAGGCCACCGCCGGTTTCCCCGCGCCCAAGATCGGCAAGGCGGGCGACCTGAACGAACTGCTGGTCGACGAGACCGGCGCGACCGCGCCCAAGCCGCCGGCCGGCGCGCCCTTCCGCTTCCAGCGGGTCGGCGAGCTGCAGGCCACCACCTATCGCGGCTGGGCCGACGTCGTCGCGCCGATGGCGCCGCTGTACGACGAGGCCATGACCCTGAAGGCCGACTCGCCGATCAAGGCCGAGATCGCCGCCATCGCCGCCGCCAGTCCCGACCCCAAGGTCCGCGCCTTCAAGGCCCTGCAGCTGGTCGAGGACAAGACCCGCTACCTGCTGCTGGCCATGGGCGACGGCGGCTACAAGCCCGCCAGCGCCGATGAAACCTGGGCGCGCCGGTTCGGCGACTGCAAGGGCAAGACCGCCCTGCTGCTGGCCATCCTCAAGGGCCTGAACATCCAGGCCGAGCCGGTCGTGGTGTTCGCCAGCCCGGCCGCCGACGGCCTGGAAGAGCGCGTGCCCTCGGCCAGCCAGTTCAACCACGTGCTGGTCCGCGCCACGATCGACGGCAAGGCCTATTGGCTGGACGGCACCCGCTCGGGCGACCGTGGGGGCCTGCAGACCCTGGCTCCGCCGCCGTTCCTGTGGGGCTTGCCGGTCAAGGCCTCGGGCGCGAGCCTGGAGCCGATCGTCCAGCAGTCGCCGACCCGGCCGGACCTGGACGCCACCATGCGCTTCGACGCCACCGCCGGCCTCGACAAGCCGGCCAAGGCGACGGTGTCGCTGATCATGCGCGGCGACGGCGCCCGCGCCATGGCGCGGACGATCGCGAGCGCGCCGCGCGCCGACATCGAGCGCGGCTTCCGCCAGAGCTTCTCGGCCACCAACAGCTGGATGAAGATCGCCACGCTGGACTGGACGGTCGCCGACGACGGGGTGGTGACCATCACCATGACCGGCGACGCCGACATGGAATGGCGGCTGAACGACGATGTCGGCCTGATGGAATGGCGCCTGCCGATGTCGAACACCGGCAAGGCCCCGCAATTCCCGCGCCGCGAGCCCGGACCCAACGCCGACGCGCCGTTCGCCACGGCCTTCCCCAGCTTCCGGAAGGCCCTGGTCGAGGTCGCCCTGCCGAACGGCGGGGTCGGCTTCACGGTCAAGGGGCCGACATTCAACGGCAAGCTGGCCAATGCCGACGTGCTCCGGACGTCCGAGCTGACGGGCGGCAAGGCCCGCTTCTTCGAGTCCGACGTCAGCCTGGGCCGCGAGCTGCCGTTCGATCAGGCCGAGGAGGCCAACAAGGCCCGTCGCCGGCTGGCCGAGCAGGTCATGATCATCCGCGCGCCGAAGGGTTCGTAAGGGGTGGGCGTTAACCGAACTCCGTTCGAGAATCGCACGCAACCCCTTGAAGACTCAGCCATCGTTGGGCAAAGGTCCGCTCGCGCCTTTCTCCTCCAAGGGCGTTCCGGGGATATCGATGATCAAGTCTGAACTCATCGCCAGGCTCGCGAATGAAAATCCGCACCTGACGCAGAAAGACGTCGAACGCGTGGTCGGCGTGATCCTGGAGCGTATGATCGGCGCGTTGGAAGATGGCGGCCGCGTGGAGCTGCGCGGTTTCGGGGCCCTGTCGGTCCGTTCGCGTCCCGCCCGCACCGGCCGCAACCCGCGCACCGGCGAGGCGGTGGATGTCCGCGCCAAGCACGTGCCGTTCTTCAAGAGCGGCAAGGAACTGCGCGCCCGTCTGAACGCGGACGGCGACGAATAACAACGATTGTATCCCGGGGTTGACCCTGGGAGGCGAACGCCCGCAGCCTTTGCGCCTTGTTTTTAAGGCAGCGAGGGATCTGTCATGAGCGTCGTCAAGGAATTCCGCGAGTTCATCGCGCGCGGCAACGTCATCGACCTGGCGGTCGGTGTGATCATCGGCGCGGCGTTCAACAGCATCGTCAAAAGCCTGGTCGATCAGGTGATCATGCCGCCGATCGGCCTGCTGACCGGCGGCCTCGACTTCTCCAAGCTGGAGTGGGTGCTGCGACCCGAAGACCCGGCGACCGAGGCGGTCGAGAAGGTCTCGATCATGTACGGCGCCTTCATCAACACCCTGATCCAGTTCTTCATCGTCGCGATGGTGGTGTTCCTGCTGGTCAAGGTCGTCAACGGCATCCGCCGCAAGGACGCCGAGGAGCCCGCGCCCAGCGCGCCGCCGGCCCCGACCCCGGAAGAGAAGCTGCTCACCGAGATCCGCGACCTGCTGGCTAAGCCGAAGTAAGGCTCGCGATCGCCGCCCGCGCCGCGACCTGGCCCGTCAGCCAGGCGCCGTGGGCGGTGGAGAAGAAGTTGGGGCTGCAGGCTTCGCCCGCGAAGAACAGGCGCTGGTCGACCGGCGTCGCCAGCACGGCCCGCGCCCCGGCATGGCCGGGCAGGGCGTGCGAATAGGAGCCGCCGGCGAACGGGTCGGCGGCCCAGTGCGTCTCGGCCAGCACGTGCACCTTGCTGCGGATACCGCCGCCATAGGCGTCGACCAGCCCATCGATCGCGAAGGCCGCGGCGGCGCCCGGGCCTTCGCCTTCCAGCGCGCGAGCATGGGCGCCGCCCAGGAACACCTCGATCATCGGCTTGTGCAGCGGCCGCAGGTGATAGGCGCCGGTCGCCGTGACATGGGGGTTCGAATAGAGCTGGGTCTCGGCCTCGAACATCTCCGGCTCGTCCAGGGATAGGAACACCTTGTCGGCCAGGCCCAGCGGCAGGCCCGCGGCGGCGTCCAGCTTGTCGGGCAAGGCGGGCTGAAAACGAATCCCGCCCTGGGCCAGGATCGTGGTCGGCACGCAGATGATCACGGCGCGGGCGGTGATGGTCCCCAGAGCCGTCTCCAGGTCCACGCGCGGGCCGTCGTGGCGGATCATCGAGACGGGGCAGGACAGGCGCGTGGCCAGCTTGCCGCCCAGGCCGGCGATGGCCGTCCCGTAGCCCTCGGCGACCCGCCAATTGACCTCGGTGTCCTCATAGGCGGCGTAGTCGTGCAGCGAGACCTGGTCGAACTCAGCGCCGTTGTAG
>JAEXJH010000025.1 GCA_023445955.1 Pseudomonadota bacterium | reverse complement strand
TTCGGCCTGCAGGATGGCCGACTGCTTCTGGCCCTCGGCGCGGGCGATCTGGGACTGCTTCTCGCCCTCGGCCTCGGTGATCACCGCGCGGCGCTCGCGTTCGGCCTTCATCTGGCGAGCCATGGCGTTGGTGATGTCGGACGGCGGCGTCAGGTCCTTGATCTCGATCCGCGCCACCTTCACGCCCCATGGGCCGGTGGCGTGGTCGATGGTCGACAGCAGGCGGGTGTTGATGGCGTCGCGCTGAGAGAGCACCTCATCCAGCTCCATCGAGCCGACGACGGTGCGCAGGTTGGTCTGGGCCAGCTGGGTGATGGCGTAGATCAGGTTGTCGACGCGGTAAGCGGCGGCCGCGGCGTCCATCACCTGGATGAAGACGATCGCGTCGACCTTCACCGACACGTTGTCCTTGGTGATGACCTCCTGCTGGGGGACGTCGAGCACCTGCTCCATCATGTTGACCTTGCGCCCGATCGTCTCGACGAACGGCGTCAGGATGGAGATGCCGGGCTTGAGCGTGCGGGTGTAGCGGCCGAACCGCTCGACGGTGAATTCGCGCCCCTGGGGCACGATCTTGATGACGCTCATCACCAGCACGAAGGCCAGGATCAGCAGGACCAGGACGACGATCGACGTACCCAAGAGACGCTCCCTCCACTCACTTTGAGGTAGAGGTTAGCGCGCCCCTTCGCCGTCCGCCATGGAATCCGACGGGCTGGGCGGCGGACGCATCGGGCGGATCGACTGCGACATCTTCTGGGACAGCGCCTGGCCCTTGCGGGCGGCGGCCTGCTCGGCCTTGCGGCTGGCGTCGTCGCAGGTCGGATACTCGCTGCGGCGCGAGGCGAAGCCGGTGTTGAACCGCTCGCGCATCTGGGCGTCGAAAGCCTGGTCGGCCTGCTCCACCTCGGTCATGCGGACCATGCGCGAGCGCCAGTACTGGTCGCCCTCGCCCTGGCAGGCCTGGCGCAGGGCGTGGCTCTCGCCCAGCGTATAGGCCAGGTCCAGCAGGCGCTGACGCTCATCGGCGGCCCGCTCTTGAGCCAGGACCGGCGACACGACGAGGGCGCTGAGAAGAACGCCGATAAGGAACGGACGCGACATACGCCTGTTATCGCCAAACCGCGCGCGCCTGTCACCGTCCCGCGCCTGACGGGCGAGCGACGATGGCGTGCTTGGGGATGGAATGTCCCTCGGTGTCAAAAAAGCTTGAGCAATAAAGGCCTTGTGATCGCCACAGATCAGGCGTTCCCTGTGGATATTGCAAGGAGGTCACCCATGACTGAGGTGCATTATGGTGTCGTTCGGGTCGGCGATCGCTGGTCCATCATCGGCGACAACCTGCGCTTTGGCGCCTATGAGACTCGCGGCGAAGCCAGCGCCGCGGCCCGCCGCCTGGCCGAACACCCGGTCGGACTGGGCCTGCCCGTGATGCTGCATGAGCAGGAGGAGGACTGGGTTCTGCCCAGCCCAACTCAGCTGAGCTAGGCCTCGGCCGTTTCCTCGTCGTCCCCGTAGAGGAACGGCTTGATGACATGCCAGACCTGCAGGACCGACGCGACCGCCCCCACGACGGACGCGACGACTTGGAACGCCTGCCAGACGAAGCCGATCAGCGGGTCTTCGCCCAGCATCGCCACCAGCGGATAGATCAGGTGGCTGACCGTGATCCGGAACTGGGCGTAGGCGGTGGAATACTCCACCGACGCCCCGGCTATGGCGGCCGTCACGACCACCGCCAGCACCGGCGCCCATAGCAACGGCAGCACCAGCAGCAGCGCCAGGGCGGTGATCAGCGACTTAGTCGACAGGCTGACCGGCTTGGCCACGGTGATCCCGACGCCGACGATCACCGCCAGGCCCAGCAGGGCGAAGGCGATCGGCAGGACGAGGTCGGCGGTGTCGGCCAGCGGCATCTTCACGCCGAAGACCATGGCGGCCATCACCAGCAGGGTGACGACAAGGGATCCCAGCCACAGGGCGCCATACTGGCTCAGCCTTTGCCGCAGATGGCGCTTGGCGATCATCGCTCTTCTCCCAAACCCGACGTGAGGGTGCTTCGTAAGAGTCTCGCCGTCCACGGGAAACTAAGCTGTGCGCTGCGCGCTTATGCAGTCGAGCTTCACGGGAGGTACGCATGACCGCCATCACCCGCATTGTCCGCAGCACCGCCGAGGGCGACGCTGCGCCGACCTATGATTCCAACCGCCTGCTGGCCGCCCTGCGCCCCGACGCCCTGGCCGAGCTGGCCATGCATCTCGTGCTCGTCGACCTGCCGGCCGACGCGGTGCTGTTCGATGTCGGCGACGATGTCGAGCACACCTACCTGCCGTGCGGTCCGACCCAGGCCTCGTTGCTGGTGGTGACCGCGGACGGCCAGGAGATCGAGGCCGCCAGCATCGGCTTCGAGGGCGCCATCGGCGGCGTGGTCAGCGCCGGCTTCAAGCCCGCCTACGGCCGCGCCGTGGTTCGCGTGCCCGGCCACGCCTTTTGCCTGCCCACCGCCAAGCTGGAGGAGGTAAAGGCGCGCCACGCCGTCGTCGGCGACCTGTTCGATCG
>JAEXJH010000024.1 GCA_023445955.1 Pseudomonadota bacterium | reverse complement strand
ACCAAGGATGGCGACCTGCCCTATGGCGTGGCCATCGCCGCCGGCGCGCTGCTGGCCTTCCCGCACGGCGCCCTGGCCGCCGCCGCCCTGGGTTGAGACTCCCTGGGGTTGAGTTTTCCGGCGCGCTGACTCATCCCGCGACACCCTGCCGCGTGTCCTGGCTCCTGAACGGTGAAAACTTTTAGCAGCCGTTAACCATGCACAGGCGAGCATGGGACGTGGCCAGAAAGGCTGACTGACGAATCGTGCGTGCCCGCCGGACGGCGGCCGCTCGGCTCCCCCTAGAGTTTCAGCCCGCGCCATGAGCCCCGTTCGCCTCCTGATCGTCCTGATCGCCGCCGTCTCGGCCATCGGCCTGGCCGTGGTCCTGCCGCGTGCGCGGGGGGACAAGCCGGCCATGCCGGTCGCCATGGCCGCGCCGGCCCCCGCGCCGACCAAGCCCATGACCCAGGTGCTGGTGGCCAAGCGCGACCTGCCCGTCGGCACGCGCTTGGTGGCCGCCGATGTCGCCTGGCAGGCCTGGCCGTCGGACGCCATCAACAGCGTCTTCATCACCAACGGCGCGGCCCCGGCCAAGCCGGAGGGCAAGGTCGAGGAAGCCAAGGCCGCCGTCAGCGGCGCGGCCGACCAGATGATCGGCGGCGATCCCGCCAAGGTCGTCGAGGGCGCGATCGTCCGCGACCCGATCCTGACCGGCGAACCCATCACCTCGCGCAAGATCGTCCGTGGCGGCGAGGGCGGCTACCTGTCCGTCGTCCTGACCCCGGGCAAGCGCGCCATGGCCGTGCCGGTCACGTCCGAGACCGCCGTCGGCGGCTTCATCCTGCCCGGCGACCGCGTCGACGTGCTGATGACCCGCGAGGTCCAGATCAACGCCTCGGGCGACAACAGCAGCGCCAACGGCCGCATGATCCGCGCCGAGACCGTCCTGCAGAACATTCGCGTCCTGGCCCTGGACCAGTCGACCGCCGCCGACAAGGACGCCAAGTCGATCGTCGCGGCCACCGCCACCCTCGAGGTCGGCCCGGCCGAGGCCGAGGCCCTGACCCGCGCCAAGGCCGGCGGCCCGGTCACCTTGGCCCTGCGCGCCTATACCGACCTGGGCGGTCCCTCGGGGATCACCAAGGCTGACGCCCCGGTCGCCTCGGCCGAGGACAACACCGTCCGCATCAATCGCGGCGGCCAGACCACCAGCGTGGCGGTGCGCCCATGAGCCGCCTAGACGCCCGCAAGACCGCTCTGGCAGACGCTTTCGTGAAAGTTCGCATGCCCTTCAAGCGCCGCATCCTGACGGCCCACCTGGCCGTCCTGCTGGGCCTGTCCTCGATCGCCCCGGCCTATGCCGATGGTCCGGTCGGCGGCTCGCACGTCTATCGCCCCGCCGCCCGCGTCTCGCGTCCGGCCCCGCTGCCGCCGGCGCCGATCATGCCGGTCGCCCCGCCGCCCGTCGGCGACCAGGTGACGCGCATCCTGCTGACCGCCGACCAGAGCGCCGCCACGGTCGAGCTGGTGCGCGGCAAGTCGGCGATCATCGAGCTGCCCAGCGACGTCCGCGACCTTCTGGTCACCAACCCGGCCGTCGCCGACGCGGTGCTGCGCGACAAGCGCCGCATCTATGTGGTCGGCCTGGCCGAGGGCGTGACCGACGCGGCCTTCTTCGACGCCGCCGGCCGCCGGATCGTGTCGCTGAACATCCGCGTCAGCCAGCCGGTCGACCAGCTGGCCACGACCCTGGCCCGCGTGCTGCCCGACGCCAAGATCCAGGTGCAGCCGATCCGCGACAGCGTCGTGCTGACCGGCACCGTGCGCAACGCCTCGGAGTCCGACGCCGTCTCGCGCATCGCCGCCCAGTTCACCGGCAAGCCGGAAAACGTGCTGAACATGCTGACCATCGCCGGCAAGGACCAGGTGATGCTGCAGGTCCGCATCGTCGAGGTGCAGCGCAACGTCATCAAGCAGCTGGGCTTCGACATGAACGCCCTGCTGGGTCAGTTGGGCCAGGACCAGTTCAGCTTCGGCCTGTCGCCGACCTACGGCGTCAACGGCAGCCTGCTGGGCGGCGTGACGGGCGGCTACAAGTTGGACACCACCAAGCAGCCGACGATGGTCGTGCCCTGCATGGCCGGCGTGACGGGCACCTGCTACCAAGTCGTCCACGACAAGATCTTCCAGTCGGTCGACTCCAACGGCAATCCGGTCACGATCACCAACGGCGACACCGCCACGATCAAGGACACCGCCGGCAGCAGCGGCGTGAACCAGGCCAAGAGCATGATCCAGGCGTTCGAGCGCGTGGGCCTGGTCCGCACCCTGGCCGAGCCCAGCCTGACGGCGGTTTCCGGCGAGGCCGGTCACTTCCTGGTCGGCGGCGAGTTCCCGGTTCCGACCGGCACCGACACCAGCGGCAAGGTCTCGATCGAGTTCAAGCCGTACGGCGTGGGCCTGGGCTACACCCCCGTGGTGATGTCGGGCGGCCGCATCTCGCTGAAGATCTCGACCGAGGTCTCGGAACTGTCCAGCCTGGGCGCCTTCACGGTCGGCAACGGCACGGGCTCCAGCGCGCTGACGGTGCCGGGCCTGTCGGTCCGCCGCGCCGAGACCGTGGTCGAGCTGCCCTCGGGCGGGTCGTTCATGATCGCCGGCCTGCTGCAGCAGACGACCAAGCAGACCATCGACTCCATCCCGGGCATGACCTCGATGCCGGTCCTGGGCACGCTGTTCCGGTCGCGCGACTTCCTGAACGGCCAGACCGAGCTGGTGATCATCGTCACCCCCTACATCGTCGATCCGACCCGTCCGCAGAACCTGCAGACGCCGGCCGACGGTCTGCAATTCGCCAACGACATGAGCACGGTCCTGCTGGGTCGTCTCAACAAGGTGGTCAAGGCGCCGGCCGGCGCGAACGCGGGGCGCGCGTACCAGGGCCCCGTCGGCTATGTGATCGAGTAGGACGCCGACATGACGCACAAGCCTTTCGTCAAGACCGTCCTCGCCGCCCTGGCCCTGGCCAGTCTGGCCGCCTGCGCCTCGACGCCGCCCGACCAGGGCCCGTCGAAGACCGCCGCCACCGACACCCAGCAGTGGATGGACCGCATCAAGGTCACCTCCGCGCCGGACGAGATCGTGCTGGCCCCGCACGCCACCGGACTGTCGGCCAACCAGTCGTCCGCGCTGGAGGCCCTGATGGGCCGCTGGCTGCAGGCCGAGGCCCGCGAGCTGGTGGTCACCACGCCCAGCAGCTCGGGGGCCATGGCCACCCAGATCCGCGACCGCCTGGTCAGCTTGGGCGCGCCCGGCTCGCGCGTCCGCGTCGTCGGCTTCACCCCGACCGGTCCGGACGACGACACCATCCGCGTCGGCTTCCTGCGCTACGAGGCCGAGAAGCTGAAGTGCGGCGAACGCTGGGAAAATCTGACCGCCACCCGCAACAACACGGCCTACGACAATTTCGGCTGCGCCATGGCCGCCAACCTGGCCGCCCAGGTCGCCAATCCTGAAGACCTGATC
>JAEXJH010000023.1 GCA_023445955.1 Pseudomonadota bacterium | reverse complement strand
GCGTACTTCTTGATCACTTCGTCGGCGACGTGTTGCGGCACCGGATCGTAGTGGTCGTAGACCATGCTGAACTGAGCGCGGCCTTGCGACATGCCCCGCAGGGTGTTCACGTAACCGAACATGTTGGCCAGCGGGACGTAGGCGTTCACGACAGTCGCGTTGCCGCGCATGTCTTGACCCTGGATCATGCCACGGCGGCTGTTCAGATCGCCGATGACCGAGCCCAGATACTCTTCCGGGGTCACGACTTCGACCTTCATGATCGGCTCGAGCAGCTTCGGAGCGCCCTTTTCGCGCAGCTCCTTGAAGGCGGCGCGCGAGGCGATTTCGAAGGCCAGGACCGACGAGTCGACGTCGTGGAACTTGCCGTCCGTCAGGGTCGCCTTGAAGTCGATCAGCGGGAAGCCGGCCAGCAGGCCGTTGTCCTTGACCGATTCCAGGCCCTTTTGGACGCCGGGGATGTATTCCTTCGGCACGGCGCCGCCGACGATCGCGTTTTCGAACACGAAGCCCGAACCCGGCTCGCCCGGTTCGAAGGTGATCATGACGCGGGCGAACTGGCCCGTACCACCGGTCTGCTTCTTGTGCGTGTAGTCGATGTCGACCTTGCGGCCCAGCGATTCACGATAGGCCACCTGCGGCGCGCCGATGTTGGCTTCGACCTTGTAGGTGCGCTTCAGGATGTCGATCTTGATGTCGAGGTGCAGTTCACCCATGCCCTTCAGGATCGTCTGGCCCGACTCGTGGTCGGTCGAGACGGTGAAGGACGGATCTTCGGCGGCCAGCTTCTGCAGGGCGACGCCCAGCTTCTCCTGGTCGGCCTTCGACTTGGGCTCGACGGCGATTTCGATAACCGGCGCCGGGAATTCCATGCGCTCGAGGATGACCGGCGACTTCAGCGGATCGCACAGGGTGTCACCCGTGCGGGTTTCCTTCAGGCCCGCCAGGGCGACGATGTCGCCGGCATAGGCTTCCTTGATGTCTTCGCGGTTGTTGCTGTGCATCAGCAGCATGCGGCCGACGCGCTCGCGCTTGTCGCGCGTGGCGTTCAGCAGCGACATGCCGGTTTCCAGCTTGCCCGAGTAGATGCGGCAGAAGGTCAGCGAACCGACGAAGGGGTCGTCCATGATCTTGAACGCCAGAACCGACAGCGGCTCTTCGTCCGAGGCGTGACGCACGACTTCTTCTTCGGTCTTGAAGTCGATGCCCTTGGTCGGCGGGATGTCCAGCGGCGACGGCAGGTAGTCGACGACGGCGTCCAGGAGCGTCTGCACGCCCTTGTTCTTGAAGGCCGAGCCGCAGAGGATCGGATAGAAGGCGCCCGTCAGAACGGCCTTACGGATGCACTTCTTGATGGTGGCTTCCGACGGCTCTTCGCCGCCCAGGTAAGCTTCCATCGCTTCGTCGTCGAGCTCGACGGCGTTCTCGACCAGATAGGCGCGGGCTTCGATAGCCTTGTCCATCAGGTCGGCCGGGATTTCTTCGTCCTTGTACGACGCGCCCAGGCCGTCGTTGTCCCAGACCACGGCCTTCATGCGGACCAGGTCAACGAGGCCCTTAAGCGAGGATTCGGCGCCGATCGGGAATTGGATCGGCACGGCCTTGGCGCCGAGGCGGTCACGGATCGACTCGACCGACTTGTCGAAGTCGGCGCCGATCTTGTCCATCTTGTTGACGAACACGATCCGCGGAACCTTGTACTTGTCGGCTTGACGCCAGACGGTTTCGGTCTGCGGCTCGACGCCGGCGTTACCGTCCAGCACCGTCACGGCGCCGTCGAGGACGCGCAAGCTGCGCTCGACTTCGATGGTGAAGTCGACGTGCCCGGGGGTGTCGATGATGTTCAGGCGCTTTTCTTGCCAGAAAGCGGTCGTCGCGGCCGACGTGATCGTGATGCCGCGCTCTTGCTCCTGCTCCATCCAGTCCATGGTCGCGGCGCCGTCGTGGACTTCGCCGATCTTGTGGGATTTGCCGGTGTAATACAGGATCCGCTCGGTCGTCGTCGTCTTGCCCGCGTCGATGTGGGCCATGATGCCGAAGTTGCGGTAGTCCTCGAGCTTGTGCGTACGAGCCATGAAAACGTGCCTTGGAAGTAGTGCAGGACGCGAAGCGCGCCCTCGGGGATGATCGTCGATGCGGCGGATAAGCGAGCGCGGGCGATTTAGCTCAAACCGCCCGCGCCGGATAGTCTCAGATAGTCACCGCAGTTGGCGCTTTTAAGACGCTTACCAGCGATAGTGGCTGAAGGCCCGGTTGGCTTCGGCCATCTTGTGGGTGTCTTCGCGCTTCTTGACCGCGGTGCCGCGGTTGTTGGAGGCGTCCAGCAGTTCGGCCGCCAGCTTTTCCGTCATGGTGTTCTCGCCACGCTTGCGCGCGGCGTTGACCAGCCAGCGGATGGCCAGGGCGCGGCGGCGGTCCGGGCGGACTTCGACGGGCACCTGATAGGTGGCGCCGCCGACGCGACGCGAGCGGACTTCGACCGACGGGGCGACGTTGTCCAGGGCGGCGTGGAAGGTGGCGACCGGCTCTTGGTCCTTCTTCTTGTCGGCCAGGATGTCGAAGGCGCCGTACACGATGTTTTCGGCGACGGCCTTCTTACCTTCGTACATGACGTAGTTCATGAACTTGGTAACGACCAGGTCACCGAACTTGGGATCCGGCAGAACTTCGCGCTTCTGGGCGCGGTGACGACGGGACATGGATTATTCCTTGCAGTGCCCCCGCGCCGCAGCGCCGGGAAAA